>SKNI01000165.1 GCA_007120615.1 Myxococcales bacterium
GTCGAAAAACCAACCCGACCAGATGATGAATTTGGTTGGAGAATGTCGCCACCTGTACGAGGCATCATGAAACCCATACCTCCTCATCTGCGCGAAATTATCACCGAAATCCGCGAAGTTGCCGTCGAATTCGGGCTCGATTTCTTCGAGACGATCTTCGAGATGGTGGACTACCAGCAGATGAACGAGATCGCTTCCTATGGTGGATTTCCCACCCGCTATCCTCACTGGCGATTCGGGATGGAGTACGAGCAACTCTCCAAGAGCTACGAGTACGGACTCTCCAAGATCTATGAGATGGTCATCAATAATGACCCCTCCTACGCCTATCTCTTGGAGGGCAATCATCTCGTCGATCAAAAGACGGTGATCGCCCACGTTTACGCTCACGTCGATTTCTTTAAGAATAATTATTATTTCTCTAAGACCAACCGCCGGATGGTCGATGATATGGCCAATCACGGTGCGCGGATTCGCCGCTATTTAGATCGCCAGGGGATTGAGAAGGTCGAAGATTTCATCGATACCTGCCTGTCCATCGACAATCTGATCGATTATTATAGCCCCTTTATTGCACGTCGTGGGGAGGAGCTCGATGTCGAGGAGCTTCGCAACCGCGAGGTTCCGAAGTTTAAGGCCAAGGGGTATATGGAGGACTTCATCAACCCCAAAGAATTTATCGACGAGCAGAAAAAGCGCATGGAAGAAGAAGCCGAGCAGGCTCGACACTTCCCGAGGCGACCTGAACGGGACGTAATGCTCTTTTTATTGGAGAACGCCCCCCTGGAAAATTGGGAGTCCGATATCCTCTCGATCATGCGGGAGGAAGCCTATTATTTCGCGCCGCAGGGCCAGACCAAGATCATGAACGAGGGCTGGGCCTCCTACTGGCATTCCAAGATTTTAACGACCCGGATTCTCGACGACTCCGAGATCATTGATTTTGCCGATATCAATAGCCGAGTGATGTCTTCTTCTCCGGGACAGCTCAACCCCTATAAACTGGGAGTGGCTCTCTTTCGGGATATCGAGGAGCGCTGGAATAAGGGCAAATTCGGAAAGGAATGGGAAGACGTCGATGATCTGGAGCGTCGAGATTCCTGGAATAAAGAGCTGGGCCTCGGCCAGGAGCAGATCTTCCGGGTCCGAAAATTATATAATGACGTCACCTTCATCGATGAATTTCTGACCGAAGAGTTCGCCTCTCGAAGTAAGATGTTTACCTACGGTTATAATCGAAAGAGCGGACATTGGGAGATCGAGAGCCGAGAGTTTCAGGAGATCAAAGAGGGACTTTTGAAGTCGCTGACGAACTTCGGACAGCCCTTTATCTACGTTCGAGACGCTAATTTCCGAAATCGAAGCGAGCTCTTATTGCACCATAAATTCGAAGGGACCGAGCTTCGGGTCGATTACGCTCGTGAGGTGTTGGCGGCGCTCTATCGAATCTGGAAGCGGCCGGTCAATATTGAGACCATGCGAGATGAGAAGGGAATCTTGCTGACCTTTGATGGGTCCGATCATACTGAGAAAGCTCGGGAATTCGATGCAGTGAAGTTATGAGTCACTGAGGGGGGTAAATATCCCTGGTTGCGCTCTCCTCGGTAGACGACTATTTCTGGCCTCATGTCAAAACAGAAGAAAAGTCTGGGGACAAGCACCTACCAGTGGGTAAGGGGCGGACTATTTCGTATGGATCCGGAGGCCGCCCATCACCGGACGATGAAGGCCCTCAACGGGGCGCTCGCCTCGGGTCGGGTTCGCCGTCTGATTCAGAAAAGAACTACTATTTCCGATCCCAGATTACAGACCACCCTGTGGGATATCGATTTTCCAAATCCCCTGGGGATGGCGGCGGGCTTTGATAAGGATGGTCGCTATTTCAACGCTCTCGGGGCGCTTGGCTTTGGCCACGTTGAGGTTGGGACGGTTACCGGGCAGCCCCAGGAGGGAAATCCCAGACCGCGGCTCTTTCGTTTGGTGGAAGACGAAGCTCTTTTGAACCGGATGGGTTTTAATAATCAGGGAAGCGCCGCCCTCGCCGGGCGCCTTCAGCAGGGACCGATTGAGCCCATTCTGGGGATCAATCTGGGCAAATCCAAGGTCGTGCCTCTGGAGGATGCCGTCGATGATTACGGGGCCAGTTTGAAGCGGCTTCATCGATATGCTCGCTATATTGTGATCAACGTCAGCTCTCCCAATACGCCGGGGCTGCGGCGACTTCAGGGCAAAGCGATGCTCCAGGACTTATTGGGGCAACTCCAGGAGCTCAATATGAGGTTGGGAATCTCCACCGGGATGGGCCGAAAGCCACTGCTGGTCAAGATCTCACCGGACTTAAGCTCGGGAGCGCTGGAGGACGTACTTTCAGTGGTCGAGGAAGAGAGCCTCGACGGGATCATCGCCACCAATACAACGATTTCTCGAGAAGACTTAGAAAGTCCGGGGGTCGATGAGTTGGGCGCCGGGGGAATCTCAGGACGGCCGCTAACCCGGAGAAGTTGTGAGATGGTGGCCCAGATCTATGAGCGGGTGCAAAAGACAATTCCCATCATCGGTGTGGGCGGGGTTTTTGATGCCGCTGACGCCTGGGCGATGCTGGAAGCCGGTGCCTCGATGGTGCAAATCTGGACTGGCTTCGTATACGGGGGACCGCTTATCGTGCGCGATATTCTGAGCGGGATCCTCGAAAAGATGGAGGAACGAGGATTTCACTCGATCTCCGAAGTCGTGGGAACAGGCCGCGATCGCGTCATAAATTCAGAGATGAGCGTGGATTCGCCATAGGCCGACCCGGTCGCTACAATAATATTTATGAATCAAGGCACCACCTGGAACGTCCAATAAGAAATACCCCCTGCTGAGAGGAGTCGGTGATGCGTTCAAAACGGTGGTCCATAGCAATTGCGACGGGGTTGATGGTCGCATTGATCGCACTTCCCGCATGGTCGCAGAGTCGCGACGCCGACGGAACCCGAATGCAGGCACGCCACGTGGAGGTGGGGACAAATCATTCCGATTCCCTCTCTCCACCCGAAGATCGCGCCGACTGGCGCATGATCCGCATCGGAGAGTCCACCGATCTCACCCTGAACCTCACCGTGCACGGGTCCGACGTCGAGGCGACTCTCACCCTTACCAGCGCTACCGGCGATCGCCTGGAACAAAAGACCGCCGGAGGTGACGAAGCTACGATCACACGCAGCCTCGACGCCGGAATCTACTATATCGCCGTGGAATCTTCCGATGCCCTTCGTTACACCCTCTCGATAGAATAGATCCCGATCTCGATCCCGATCTCGATCCCGATTCCGATCAGCGATCCCGACAATACTCGGTTGTCCACGACCCAACCCAAAGGCGGCGGTACCTCCAAGGCCCCTCCTGAACTTTCCCTTCTCTGCGGTCCTCTGCGTCTCTGCGATTTCCCTTGCCCTTCTCTCCTCCTCTCGAACACCGTTCTTGACGCACTCCGCTCGGGACTATGCTTATAGCTACCGGGGCGTTACCCTGCGTTTTTAATGATGCAATTCATGGATGAATTGGAGCGATCGATGACCAAAGATTATTTGAGTATATTGACGGATGAGGAGCGACGACTCCTGAAGGAAAATCATTTCGAAGAGAGGACCTTCGAGGGGCTACGAGAGCGATTCCGACAGGGAAATTGGACGGCAAAGGATAACCAGGTTCGGGGAACGGTCGAGTTGCCCGAGAAAGGCGATATCCGGCCCTTGAGCGATGCCGACAGCGAGGAGGGTCGACGCCTTGCTCAGATCGGGCGCGATGCTCTGGCTTCCGGAGAGGTGGGAGCGCTGGTTCTCAATGGTGGGATGGCTACTCGGTTCGGCGGGGTGGTGAAGGGGTGCGTCGACGTTTTCGACGATGTCTGCTTTCTGGGGCTAAAATTGGCCGATGCCAAAAACCACGGCAGCCCCGTTCCCGTGCTCTTGATGAATAGCTTTGCCACCGATGAGAAGACCAGGCAGCATCTGGAGAGCCGAAATTATTATGGATTTCCGAAGGATCAACTGATCACCTATACCCAAAATATCAGTATGCGGCTTACGCCGGAGGGGGAGATCTTTCGGACCGAACAGGGCGATACGCTCTATGCACCGGGGCATGGCGACGTGGCGGAGGCGACGCGCCGCAGCGCCCTCGATGAATTCCGGGACCGCGGCGGCAAATATCTGTTGATGTCGAATGTGGACAACGTTCTGGCCACTCTTGATCCGCTGGTGGTGGGAACTCATATCGACGCAGTGCAGACACGGGGCGTGGAGATGACCGCGGAAGTTGTGGATAATCAGGGAAGCACCACTGGCGGGATGCCGGCCCGTGTGGACTCGGAGTTGCAGATCGTGGAGGCGTTTCGGTTTCCCGAGGATTTCGATGCGTCGTCGATCCCGGTCTATAATACCAATACGTTCATGTTCAACGCCGATGCCCTGGATCAAGACTTCGATTTGACCTGGTTCGTCGTCGAAAAGACAGTCCAAGAGCGGCCGGCGATCCAATTCGAGAGGCTCGCCGGCCAACTCTCGGCATTTCTATCTTCTCAATTCGTGCAGGTTCCCCGAACGGGGGTAAAGTCCCGCTTTCTCCCAATCAAACGCCGTGAGGACCTCGAAGAGAATCGAGAGTTTCTCCGGCGGGCAGTGGGAGAGAAGATTCACTAAGTTCAGTGGTCGTGATCATGGTCGTGATCATGGTCATGGTGATCATGGTCGTGATCATGAGCCGCAGCTTCGCCACCTTTCTTGGTGAGCATCATATTGCACAACGGGCAGCGAACTTCGCTATTTTCTCCGCGAGCATAATGAGTGGTCCCCATATCACAATAATAGACGCCGTCGGGGAGTTGCTCCGGCTGAATGGGAGGGTCGAATTCGGTGCCATCAGCGGCCACTTCGACTTCCTCTAATTCTTCCTCAGCGGCTGCTTCCGGGGCTTCGGCGGTCTCTTCGGCAGCTTCTGGTTCGGCCGGCTCGGCTTCTGCAGGCGGATCGCTGTCGCAGCCAACCAGAGCAAAGGCGATGAGCAGCGCAGCGCCGAGGGCGATAAATTTCTTCATGGTACGTCCTGTGCTAACGGTAATAGCTAAATTTCTCCAGAGGGTGCAGCCCGCTACGAACGACTTCGAAGGGACCACACCACGACGGTAACATGAAGTTTCATGGAGGTGAAAGTGTTCCCTGATTCGATTCCCTGTAGGGGTGAAAAAATCTTCACTATCAGGTCGGCTCAGAGTGAAATAGGTTGAATCGTGACCTGCCCTGTCGAAGCGAGGACGGGGACGTCTTCTCTCCGGATTGATCATCGTTGCTCTGAGGATTGAATATGAGCCGAATCTCCATAATTGCTGTGATCTTTTTGGCAGCGACTGCATCCGGGTGCACTTCGACTGCGCCCCAGGAAGTAGACGCCGGTCAGTCTTCTTCGGAGGATGCATCGTTGGAAGAGGTCAGCGCTGACTACGCAGTGGTCATCGATCTCCGTCGGCCCGGTCAATGGCCGGAAGGTGATCGGGTACTTTCCTGGGCCGATGATGATGGCGGTGCGACCTATGCCGATGCCGACGATACCGAACGCTCCATGAGGCTGATCCGTACGTTTTCATCAGAAGCCGAAGCCCGAGCCTTTCGCGGTGAGTATGTCCTGGTGATCGGCGACCGCGAGCGTGATCGCGATCAAGTCAC
>SKNI01000334.1 GCA_007120615.1 Myxococcales bacterium
ACGACCCGGTTGATCGTGGGCTCACACAAAATAATCTGAGTGGGGTTGAGTTCGAGATCTTCTGCTACTCGGGCGCCGATATGATCGACCTCCTCGCCCACGACGAGCAAAAATCCGATGCCTTCCAGGCCCCTTCGGCGTAATTTTTGGGCCGCCGCCCACATGGCGAGCAATCCACCCTTGGTGTCGCAGGCGCCGCGGCCGTAGATGACCCCCTCCTGCGACTTTACGGGAAGGGTGGGCGGCACGGTGTCGACGTGGGTCGAGTAGAGGAGCCTGGTGGGGTGGCCGTCGTCGATGACCAGATTCCAGCGATCCTCGGCCACCTGCTGGCGCTCCATATTCCAACCGTCTTCTCGAAAAGCGGACTCGAGATGCTCCAAAAAGGCCCGCTCTCGCCCTGAGGTGGAGTCGATGGCCAACCACTCCAGGAGGGTAGCTTCCAATGCGTCACGGTCCAGATCGGTCATGGGCAAAGCTCGCTTAAATAGAGGGCTCGAACTCGAGTCGTCAGGGGTAGCACTGATGAAATCGGGGCTCAAGTCAACAGCGGTCGTGGAGTGCGATCGGTCCGCAGGTTATTCCAGATATCGAATTCTCAAAGGATCTCGGGTTATTGACGAGAATCGATCACCCACTGTGCTGGCGCTGTGGTTGACCCTGTCGGCGCGGCGCGGCTACCATGCGGCGGTAATGGCGAAGCGGTCGCTAAATCGTAGCCAAATTCGATGTAGGCACGAGAAATTGATGACCCTGTATTGTCCGGAGTGTGAGACGACTTACGAGGGGGACGAGTACGAGTTATGCCCTGCAGACGGCTCACGGCTCTTCCAGCTTTCGGCGTTGCAAAAAAAGGGCGATCCCCTGCTGGGGAAGATCATCGACGATCGGTTTCGGGTCGAAAAGCTGCTCGGTGCCGGAGGGATGGGGGCGGTGTATCGAGGCGTGCAACTCTCGGTGCAGCGAGAGGTGGCGATCAAGGTCTTGCGCCCCGATCTGGCCGATAAAGAGGAGTTCTTGAGCCGGTTTTTTCGAGAAGCCAAGGTGGTCTCGGAGCTGACCCATCCCAACGTGGTGCGCCTCTTTGAATTCGGACAAGATCGAGAGCGGGACCTCTTATATCTTGTCATGGAGTTGGTCCGGGGAGTGGGGCTTGATGAGCTGATTTTGCGGGGTCGGTTGGAGAGCGCGCTGGCTCTGGAGATCGCCTATCAGATCTGCGGCGCCCTCACCGAGCCCCACGCCCGGGGGATCATTCACCGGGATTTAAAGCCCGAGAATCTGGTGATCTTGCCAGTCTCCGACGGGACGATTCAGGTCAAAGTGCTGGACTTCGGGATCGCTCAGGCCGTCGAAGAGGGGACCAAAATCACCAAAACCGGGATGATGTGCGGCACCCCGTCGTATATGTCGCCGGAGCGGGCTCAGGATGTCGAGGCCGACAGCCGCGCAGACCTCTACGCCTTAGGTATCATTCTCTTTGAGATGCTCACCGGACAGCTTCCCTTCGACGGGGAGTCGAGCCTCAAGATTTTGTTCAATCATATGTTTGAGAGACCCCCGAATCTGGCGGCGGCGATGCCCGACGGATTGATCGACGAGGAGCTCTCGGAGCTGGTCGAAGATCTCTTGAAGAAGGCGCCCCAGGAGCGGCCTCAGTCGGCGCGGGCGGTTCGCGATCGCGTCGATGAGATTCGAAAAACACTGGCCATGGATCCAGTGCGCCTGGGAGCTCAGGACGATGACGATGCCTTCGGGGACTGGATTCTGCCGCTGGTGCCCCTGAAGGACCCCGAAGCCAGTAAGTCTGCAGGGGACTCTGATGAGACGTTGAATCAGTGGGAGATGGCCACTCGCAAGGTCGATTCCGTGGCCGATGAGTCCAAAACCCGGGGGACCATGGTCATCGACCGCGGGGAGATGAAGAGCCTGGTGACGACCCGGACGACGGCGCCGGAGATGGGTTCGGAATCGGAGAAGGCGCCTGTCGTGGCAACGCCTGAAGAGAAGCGTCGAGACTGGAGGATTCCGGCGGTGGTGGGTGCGATGCTGCTCTTGTTGCTGCTCTCCTGTGCGGGGGGCGTGACGATTCTGGCCCTGACGGTCGGTCCTTTCGGAGAAGAGGAGACGACCGGCGAAGAGGCGATTGCGACGGCTCCGTCGGAAGAGAGGGAGGATGATTCGGCGACGGGCGGTGATGGCGACGAGGATGAGGACGCCGAAGAAGTTGAAAAAGTAGAAGAAGTAGAGGAAGTCGCAGAGAGTCAGCCCGCCGGCCAAAAGCGACCGCAGCGACGAGAGAAGCAAACCTCGGAGAGCGAGCCTTCTCCTCTGCAGGACGCCGTGGAAAAAGAAGTCCGCGAGGTTTTTGAGGATCTGGTCCGTCCACAGCCCGGACGGGGCAAGAGAAAAAAGAACCGTCGTTGATACGATCGATACGATTGGGGTTGCGTTGACCCTGTCGGTGGTAGGCGATTACTATGACCTGAGCCAGGGAAGATAACCCGACCATGCTGCGAGAAATTTGATGAAGATGTTCTGCCCTCAATGTCAGAAGACGTATGAGGGGGAGGAGACCGACCTCTGCCCCGAGGACGGCTCGCCGATGTATAAGGTGGACGCTGAGAAGAGCGAAGATCCGCTCCTGGGGGCGGTCATCGATGATCGGTTTCGAATCGAAGAGCTGCTCGGGGTCGGGGGAATGGGAGCGGTGTATAAGGGGATTCAGCTCTCGGTTCACCGCAAGGTGGCGATCAAGGTGTTGCGCCCGGAGCTGGCGCAGCGGGAGCAGTCGCTGGAGCGCTTTTTTCGAGAGGCCAAGGTCGTCTCGGAGTTGACCCATCCCAATATCGTGCGGCTCGTGGAGTTCGGCCAGGATCGGGAACGAGACCTGCTTTATCTGGTCATGGAGCTGGTTCAGGGCGACAATCTGGGAGACCTCTTAAAGCAGGGACGGCTTCGGGCCAACCTGGCCTTAGAGGTCGTCTATCAGGTCTGCGGCGGCCTCACAGAGCCCCATAAACAGGGCATCGTCCACCGAGACTTAAAGCCCGATAATCTGATCATGCTGCCCATCTCCGATGGCACGCTCCAGGTGAAGGTGCTCGATTTTGGCATCGCGCGAACCCTGGAAGAGGGCACCAAGCTGACCAAGACCGGCATGATCTGCGGCACTCCGTCGTATATGTCGCCGGAGCAGGCCCAGAATTTTGAGCTCGACGGGCGAACCGATCTCTACGCGCTGGGAGTGATTTTATTCGAGATGTTGAGCGGGCGGGCTCCCTACGAGGGGGATACCAGCCTTCAGGTCTTGCTCAATCACATCCAGAAGCCCGTTCCCCGCCTGGAAGCGGTCTTGCCGGTGGGGACGGTGCCTGAGGAAGTCGCAGACCTGGTCAATGAATTATTGTCCAAGACCCCCGAAGAGCGCCCGGCGTCGGCCCGGGCCGTTCGAGACCGAATCGATGAATTGCGAATGAAGCTGAGGCTCAAGCCGGTGCGCCTGGATAAGTCGGAGGGCTCAGAGAGTCCTTTTGAGGCCTGGTTATTGCCCCGAATCAGACAGGACGAGCTTCGGATCTCGGGCAAAGCCCGGTCGCTGGCCGATAGCGATATGGAGCTTGGGGTCCAGGACAGTGAGGCCGAGAGCACTCCGCGAAAGAACGAAGATCTGGCATCGGCGGCGACTGAAGCCCTGCCGGCGCGAAAGACCAAAAAAGAGTTTATCGGGGTCATGGACACCATCGATTCCGATGAAGTCGCGGCGGTGCAACAGAATGTGGATGAGGACGCGCCCACGCAGGTGCGGCCGACCCCGGCGACGGAGCAAGCGGCGGTCTCTGATGAGGCCACCGTCGAGTTGGCCGAGGCTCCCGCCCGGGATGATAAGCCGGAGGAGACGGTTCCTCATGCGATCTACGAAAAACCGGAGCCCGAGAGCGGCTCTAAGAAGGGGGGGCTTCTAATCGGAGCGGCATCAGCGGTGGTGGCGATCATCGCGGTGACCGTAGTCTTTGCGATGGGCGGAGATTCGGAGATCGATGATGTCGGTGGCGACGATGGGAGTGTTGTGGCGGTCGATGAGCCCGATTCTGTAGAGCCGCCCGAAGAGGTGGAGTCCGACGAAGAAGAGGTGGTGATCGCCGACTCCGAGGAGGTCGAAGACGAAGAGGTGGACGAGGAGGTCGCCGAAGCGGTCGAAGAGCAAGAGGTCGAAGAGGTGGCTGAGGAGCGAGATGCCGCACGAGACGAACCGGAGCGCAGGCGGGTGGAAACGGTGGAAGCCCCTGAAGCGGCGGAAGAGCCTGATGAGCCCGAAGAGGAGCTGGCCGAAGCAGAGGAAGAGGAAGTCGACGAAGATGAGACTGCGGTGGAGCGGGCGCGCAGGCTTCAGCGAGAGGGAGGAGCCGGCGGGACCTCTGCCAGCGAATTGCTGGAACGGAGTCGAAACCGGTAGTTTTTCTGGTGTTGGTCTGGCAATTCTATGAGCGATTTTCAGTGTTTTCAAAGTTGGTTGAACGAGACCCCACCACCGGAAGTAGCGAGAGAGATCGGGGAGCAGCTGGAAGCGTGGATCTGCAAGCGTCGCGACGCCGGTGATGACGTGGACCGCCGGCAATGGCGACGGGCCCTGATCGACGAGGCCACCCGGCAGATGTCGGCGGCGCGCGAGGTGAGCACAGAAGGGTGGGAGTTATCGAAGAGAGATCGTCATTTTGAGGCCGGTCTGGGCGCCTGGCCCGATGAAATCTGGCGAGCCCCCCATGCCCTGGGATGGCTGCACGAACAATACGCGGCCCGGGCCCGAGCCGAGAGCTTTGCGGAGCACGTACATCGAGAGGCCAAGCACAGCTCCATGACCACCACCACTCAGCTGTATACCCCTCGGTGGGTGGCCGACGTGCTGGCCAGAGGGGCCATCGATGCGGTCGGCGGCGACGGGAAAGAGGACAATCTCGAGGTCCTCGATCCGGCCGTCGGTGGAGGTCAGATGCTGCTTGCGGCGTTGTCGGTCGTTGCGGAGAAAAACCCGAAAGCGTCGGCCACGGACTGGGCAAAAAAGCTCTGGGGATTTGATCTCGACGAATACGCGGTGGAGGTGGCCCGGCGGACGATAGCGCTGGAGATCGCCCGGCGAAAAGGAGCCCGGGACCGGGCCGCCGAGGCGGTTTTACGAGAGCAGATCAGCGGCGTTGATGCTCTGGACGAGGGCATCGATCGAAGCTGGGCGGTGGTGCTGACCAATCCGCCTTATATGGGATGGAGGTCGATGCCGAAGGAATTGCGCCGGCGTCTGGACCCGAGGTTTCGCCCGTTTCACTCCGATCTCTCGGCCGCCTTCATCGCTCGTTGTCATCAACTGTCCCACGGAGCGGTGGGGATATTGGCCCAACAATCGATCTGGTATCTGAGGCGATTTCAAAAGGCCCGGGCCGAACTCTTTGAGCGAGGAGGTCTGCGCTATTTTCTTCACCTCGGCTCGGGAGCGTTCTGGAATCTGGACGGGGAGAAGGCCAGCGTGGCGGCTTTTGTTCAGATGTCGGACGTCTCTTCTGACGATGAAGGCACAGCAGAGCAGCCTACCTGGGTCTGGGATTTGCGCCACGTCTGTGGCCCTGACAAGAAAGCCCGAGCCTTTCGAGAGAGTCTGGACAAGACCGGCGAAGAGACTCTCCGCTCTTTTGACCTGGCCACCACCA
>SKNI01000242.1 GCA_007120615.1 Myxococcales bacterium
CGAACCTCAGCGGTGAAATCGAGGATGCGACCGGCGGCTTCTACGCGGCCCGCTTCGGTGCCGTCTCGAGCGGCACGCAGCCGGGCCGCTCGAGTCAGCACAGAAGTGATATCGAATTCAACAGTTGTGTCCACCCGGTGAAGAGCCCAGGAGTCGGGGCCGAAGAGGTAAATTTCGGAGTGCAGTTCGGGATTTGCAATCGCCGCTTCCTGACGCAGCGTTCCCTCCCGAATGTCTATCTCGGCCAGGTCGGCCTGCAGACCGGGATTATTGAGCAAGGCCACGCTCAGGGCCTGAGCCATACCAAGCGGCTCTGCCAGCAGGTCTTCGATCTGCTCTCGCCGATCTTCATCGTCGAGCCATGCCGACTGTACCTCTTCAGCCTCCGCAGGCCCCTGCAGATAGGGACCCAGCCCGCGATCGTGGGACGCCGTTTGGGGAGCACAGGCTACGGTGAGGAGCAATGTGGCAAAGACCGCCAGGAGCTGTTTTCTTGCTGAAGCAGTCATGAAATCTGTTCACCATCCTGGGGTGGGGGCAATACTTCGTATCTAGGGGGTACGGAACTTCCTCACCTCTTTGGAGAACGCAAATAATAGGACCTAAGAAGTTTGTCGTAGGGGGGCTTGCTTTTATCGGGGCGCTTCGCCGTCTGAGATCTCCTGCATCATCTCCATCATTTGAGTGCACATCTCGACCATTTCCATATGTTCTTCGGCGAGTGCTTCGTGTTCTTGAGCCATATCCTCTCGGTCCGCCTGGCGGTTTAGCTCGGACATCTCCTGATGAAGCTCGGCCATCTCAGCATGGCGTTCCCTCATGGGTCTCATAGACTCCTGCATCATTTGGCGCCTGTGCTGATGGCGGCTTTGCTGATCTTCTTGGTGTTCTCCTCGGTACAAATCACCTCCGGACCACGCCTGGTCGAATCGAGAGGTCTCCGGTGATTTCTCCGGGACAAATAAAACCAATCGATCCATATTGGGCACGGCGATCACCTTGATTCCTCGATGGAAAGGGTGGAATTAGGAATTATTCTATGGAGTTGAGACGGTCATGAACCGCCAGCGGCTTGAAGAACATATTCGCGAAAATCGCCGGCGCCTGCTCGCCCAACTCGCCAACTGGGGAGTGCCGTCGGGTCAGCGGGAAGACATTCTTCACGAGGGGGTGGCAAGTGCGTTCGACGCACTGGACGGCCTCAACGACAGGCAACGCCTGGAAGCCTGGTTTCATCAACTCCTGCGCAATCGGGCCATGGACTTCCATCGCACCCGCGACCGCGAATCCCTGGGCAATCAAAAGTGGGCACAAGAGCGCAAGAGTTTCTTTATACCCCAGTTCCAGTCTAACTATTGTCAGTGCGTCCACGACGTTCTCCCCACACTAAAACGCGAATATGAAGAGGTGATTCGCCAGGTGGAGATGACCGACGATGAGCTGCGCGACGTGGCCACCCGACTGGGTATTACCTATGGAAATTTGAAAGTTCGCCTCCATCGCGCACGTACGAGATTGCGCCAACGTCTGGAAGAGACTTGTGAAAAATGTGCCGCCAAGGGCTGTCTGGACTGCACCTGCAGTTGAATAAAAAACTCAGGAAAACTGTAACCGATTTCGCATTTCTCCGTCCCCGTAGATGAATGAGCGCTGGACTAGCCGGCGCCTGCTACGGACGGAGATAGTTTATGAGTGAGCGAATCGATTCGAGAAGAGTAGAGCTGAGCATTCAGGGGATGAGTTGTGCCTCCTGTGTGGGGAGTGTTGAGGATGCCCTCGGCGCGGTCACCGGGGTGGAGGAGGTGCATGTCAACCTGGCCACGGAGCGGGCGGCGCTGAAGGTGTCGCCCGGCACGGTAGAGGTGGAGACTTTGAAGGCGGCCGTGGAACAAGCCGGCTACGAGGTCATTCACGTCGGGGACGAAGATCGAGGTGATGTCGAGGCTGCCGCTCGCGAAGAAGAACATCGAAATCTCAAGCGGCAATTCGTGGTCGCCACAATTTTTACAGTACCGATCTTCCTGCTCGATATGATCCCCATGGTCGTCGAGCCGGTGCACCACTGGCTGATGGGGCTGATGTCGATGCAGCAACTCTTTGTGGTGTTATTCATACTCGGAAGTGTGGTGCAATTTGGCCCTGGTAGGCGCTTTTATCGCCACGGATGGGCAGCGATGAGACATGGCAGGCCCGATATGAACAGCCTGGTCATGCTCGGCACCAGCGCTGCCTACGGCTACTCCGTGGTGGCCACCTTTTTCGCCGGTCTGTTGCCGGCAGGGTCGGCACACGTTTACTTCGAGGCGGCGGCGGTGATCATTACCCTGGTATTGCTTGGCAAATTGCTGGAGGCAAAGGCGCGGGGACGAACCAGTGAGGCAATCCGAACATTGATGAGTCTTCGGGCCCAGGCCGCCCGAGTCGTGCGAGGTGGAGTGGACAGGGAGGTGCCAATTGACGAGGTGATTGTTGGTGACGTAATTCGGGTGCGCCCCGGTGATCAGATTCCCGTCGACGGCGTGGTGCTCGACGGCTCGTCCTATGTGGACGAATCCATGATCAGCGGTGAGCCGGTGCCGGTGCAGAAAGGGCCCGGAGCGGAGGTCGTGGGCTCGACGATCAACAAAACGGGGAGCTTTTTGTTTCGGGCCACCCGCGTGGGAAGAGACACCGTTCTCTCTCAGATCATTCGCACCGTCGAAGAGGCTCAAGCGTCGCAGCCTCCCATCCAGGATATGGTCGACAAGGTGGTGGCCGTCTTCGTACCGGTGGTCCTGATTCTGGCGATGTTGACCTTCGTGATTTGGACCACCGTCGGGCCGGAGCCGGCGATGGCCATGGGACTGGTTGCGGCCGTGTCAGTGCTGATCATCGCCTGCCCCTGCGCCATGGGATTGGCCACGCCCACCTCGATTATGGTGGGCACGGCAAAAGCTGCAGAGCGGGGAATTCTCTTTCGAAACGGAAAGGCGTTGCAATACCTGCAGGGGGTCGACGTGGTAGCCTTCGACAAGACGGGCACGCTCACCGAAGGGACGCCGAGTCTCACAGACCTGGTGCTCAGTGACGGATGGAGCGAAGACGAACTGCTCACGGCAGCGGCTGCATTGGAGCGCCACTCGGAGCACCCAATCGCCGAGGCTATTGTGAAGGCGGCAGAGGAGCACAGCTTGCCGCAACAAAGAGCGGAGAATTTCGAAGCTTACCCAGGCTATGGGGTCTCCGGTGACGTGACAGGACGCGAGGTCCTGGTCGGGGCCGCTCGTTTCATGGGGCAGCGCGGAGTGGATATCGACGCTTTTCGCGACCAGGCCCGGGAGCTCGCCGGACAAGGAAAATCACCCCTCTACGTCGCCGTGGACGGCGTGTCCGCAGCTCTGATCGCTGTTGCTGACCGTGTCAAGGCGACCACGCCGGCGGCGATTGACGCCCTGCATGAGCAGGGGCTCCGAATCGTCATGATCACCGGAGATAATCAGCGAACCGCAGAGGCCATCGCCGCCAGGCTGGGCATCGACGAGGTCTTCGCCGGGGTTCTCCCCGACGGCAAGGCGGCGGCTCTACAGGCACTGCAGCAGCAGGGCCATAGAGTGGCTTTTGTGGGAGACGGCATCAACGACGCGCCGGCCCTGGCCACGGCCGACGTGGGTGTGGCGATCGGCACGGGGACGGACGTGGCAATTGAGGCTGCCGACGTGGTGCTCATGTCGGGACACGTCAATACTGTCCCCGAGGCGCGGGGGCTGTCGCGGGCCACGTTTCGAAATATCAAACAGAACCTGTTCTGGGCCTTCTTCTATAATGCGGCTCTGATACCGGTGGCCGCCGGGGTGCTCTACCCGGTTGTAGGTATCTTATTATCCCCCATGCTGGCTGCGGCGGCCATGGCACTGTCGAGCACATTCGTGGTGGCCAACGCGCTTCGACTCCGCCGCTACACACCGGAACGACCGCTCGCGACGACCGAGCAGCAGGAGGTGGAGCCCAATGAAACATCGCTGCCATTGGCGGCGTAGGTGGGCTATTTTCCGGGGCGTCCTTACCACTACGCCCCCTCGATGAGTTCGAGGTCTACGTCCAGTTCGTCGGCTCGTCGACGGGCTCTCTCAAGCATCTTCGGAGAGATGTCGAGACTACTGAGCATCCAGATCAACGCGTCTCAAGAACTGGGCGTTGATAGCGACGATGACCGTGCTCGCCGACATCAAGACTGCCCCCATCGCCGGAGAGAGCAAGATCCCCCAGGCGTAGGCCACGCCCGCTGCGAGGGGCAGGGCGACGATATTGTAGCCGGCGGCCCACCATAGATTCTGAATCATCTTTCGCCTGGTAGCCCGCGAGAGGCTAACGATGCGGGGGATATCGCGGGGGTCGGAGCGCACGAGGACGATATGGCCGGCTTCGACGGCGACGTCGGTGCCTGCGCCCACGGCGATGCCGATATCGGAAGTGGCCAGCGCCGGGGCGTCGTTGACTCCGTCGCCGACCATGGCCACCGTTTTACCCTGACTCTGCAATTCTTTGACCTTTTCGGCTTTATCCTCGGGGAGCACTTCGGCAAAGACGGTGTCGATTCCCAGTTGCCTGGCCACCGCGTCAGCCACGGCCTGAGAGTCACCGGTGAGCATGGCCACCTCGATCCCCCGATCGTGGAGGGCCTGCACAGCATCAAAGCTCTCGTCGCGAATCGCGTCGGCTACGGCGAAGACCGCCAGTGCCGAACCACCACTGGTGAGGTAGATGGCCGTCTGCGCGTTGTTGCCCGCCTCTTCTGCGGCCTGGCGAAGAGTGTCAGGGACGTCGACGCCCTCCAACATTGCAGGCCCACCCATCTGGTATTCTATATCATCTACAGTGGCGACCACCCCCTTGCCCGTAATATTCTGAAAGTCTCTGGCGTCGGAATAGTCGATATCGCGCTCCTCTGCGCTTTTGACGATTCCCTGGGCGATGGGATGCTCCGATTTGGCTTCGATGGCGGCGGCGATGCGAAGCGCCTCTTCTTCGGAGATATCTTCGGCGGTGTCGATGGCGACTACCCGAAATTCGCCAAGGGTCAATGTGCCGGTCTTGTCGAAGATCACGGCGTTTACGTTGCGAGCCTCCTCGAGACCGCGGCGGTCCCTGACCAGGAGCCCCGCGCTGGCGCCCATGGTCGTGGAGATGGCAACGACAAGAGGTACGGCAAGCCCCAAGGCGTGGGGGCAGGCGATCACGAGAACGGTCACCACGCGGACCACAGTGAAATCGATGGGCGC
Organism: Myxococcales bacterium; assembly: GCA_007120615.1. GTDB lineage: Bacteria > Myxococcota_A > Bradymonadia > Bradymonadales > Bradymonadaceae > SKNI01. The sequence goes on from SKNI01000242.1 coordinate 5,259, forward strand.
ATCGATCAATTGCCATATGACCAGCGTGATCAGGGCAATACTTATCGCCACGCCGGTCAGCATTTGTGCCGCTTTGTCGGCCATAAGCTGGGAGCGCGATTTCGACTCCTGGGCCTCGGCGACGAGTCGCATGATTCCCGATAATTTCGTCTCGTCGCCCACGCCCATCACTTCCACGCGAATCGAACCCTCACCATTGATCGTGCCGGCGATCACTTCTTCTCCCTGTCCTTTGGACACCGGCTCCGACTCGCCGGTGATCATCGCCTCGTTGAGATTGCTCTTTCCCTCGCGGATCACCCCGTCGACGGGCATCCGTTCGCCCGGCCGAACCAGAACCAGATCGCCCTCGGCGAGTTCGTCAACGCCTACTTCCTCGGTCTCACCATCAATGAGGCGCGTCGCTTTGTCGGGCAACAATTTC
>SKNI01000064.1 GCA_007120615.1 Myxococcales bacterium
CTTCGGGACTTCCCTCAGGATCGAGAAAGACAGTGTCTGCTGCCAGAAATGGCGAGAAAACTGTCCGCTCTCGATCATGTGATAAGACATGCATGGCGCCCACCGTCTTTCCGTGAAAGCCAGACTTCAACGCCACGATGACCGGTCTACGGGACTCCAGAATCCGGGTATTTTCGGCGATGATCTTCTCGACTTTTCCCGGCTGGGACGCCCCGAATTGTCGACGAAGCCGACGATGCAACTCTTCGATAGAGCGAGTGCGCACGGCAGCGGCGTGCTTGAGCGACAAATCGACGGCCTCCGCTCCGGTGGAAGCCAAGACCACGATCCAGCGGCGACCAGTCTCTTTTCCCACCCGGAGCGCCAACTTTGCGGCGAACTCGTCGGTCTTTCGGCGACCGGAGACCTGGTCGAGCATCGGTACTTTGCCCAACGCTTTTGTGGCTGCAGTGAGTAACTCATGACGACCGTGGCCCAGAAGATTTGCGCCGTAGCCCCCGGTCATATCGAGGACTTCTCGTGGTCCCTTCGGCGTAGACCGCATCAAGATATTGCCCGAGCCGCTCTCGTAGTCGACGTCCAGGCGCAGAGCTTCGATGAGGCGCCCAAGTCGAGGATAGGAAAATCGCTGCTTCAAGCTCTCCGGGTCTTCGGGCACCTCGACGACGTGAGGGTGAATAACATCGGGGGCAGATAAGGCCTGCAGCAACTGCCAGTTCGCGGCGCGGGCCGCCTGGCGGTCGAGCTTACCGGGTCCCCGAAGCGGGGGTCTTCCGGAGACGACTCCGATGGCCTCCACCGGCACCTTTCCGAAGTCCAGATCGTGGCCGTCGGCAGCCAGTTGCTGACGCCTCGCTGCTGCCGACTCCACAAGTCGCTCTTGGAGTTTCGGACAGTCCGCATCGCCGTCGACAAAGGCCAGAGCCACCAGTCCCGTTCGGCCGGTGGGCGCCTCAATGAGCAACGCCTGGACTTCGGGCAAGAGATTCTCATAGGCCATCTCCAGCGGCCTACGGGCCACTTTGACTCCCACGCCGGTATTCAGAAAATCCGGCAGTGCCCGGCGCGAATAATGAAGGGACGCACCGTCGACGGTGACCAGGTCTCCCGTATCGTGCCAGTCCTCAAAGGGCTGGGTCACACCATTTTCGTCGATATAGCCCACTCCGCCGAAGGGCGATGACACGAAGAGCTTTCCTTCTTCATCGACGCCGATGCGAACTCCCGGAAGAGGAAGACCCAGATCTCCTACGCCCTGCCCTGCTTCCCGAACGGTAACGTCGCGAAGCAAGGTGTTGAGCACCTGCTGGGTCTCGGTAGTGCCGTAGGCATTGGCGAAGAGACTTTCTGCAAAGAGCTCGTCGGTCCCCGCGGAGTACGCCGTGCCGCTGGAGACGATGCAGCGAAGCTTTGGCTCGAGCTTCTCACGGAGCACCGGGAAGTGGCGCATATACTCAAAATAAGCGCCCAGAAGTGCCGGCCCGCAGGTGACGTGATTGGGTAGATTCTTCAGTAGAAGTGAGACCACTCGATACGGACGAGTCTCCAGCCACTCGGGGCGGATAAAGAGCGCCGGCTGTCGCTTCCACAACGCGTGGAGGACGTGGCGAAACCCCATGGTATGCGACAAGAGCGGAACCAGCGTCGGCCCCCCGAGGCGTTCTTCATCGAGAAGCCCCGCGTTTTCCCAGGCCTGTGCTCCGGTCAAGAGCGCTCGCTCCGTAAAGGCCACCAGCTTCGGCGCGCCCGTCGTTCCCGACGTCGAAAAGACGACTACTTCTCTGTCGATAGCGAGCGCCGGCGCCTCACTATCTCGGTCGTCGGCGCCGAAGATATCCACGTCTCGTCGAAGGCAATAGCCGGGAATCTGGAGCGTGTCGCAGATCTCGTCGAGTGCGGACTGCGACTGCCGCTGTAGGTCATCGGGACGCTCGTCGGTGCAGGTACAGAGAGCCGTCGCCCCGACTCGCTTGAGCATCTCGGGAAGATAAGCGGCGTCAAAGCCCATGGGCAAGAATACCCGGTAGCCTGCGGCCATCATGGCAAGGGCGGCGGCGGCCAGCGGCAACTCCGAGGCCCCTTCCAGACGAATCAGGGCGATGGTTTCGCCGGGCTCAATGCCCTGACCATCGGCCCAGTCACAGATCTGCTTATAACTTCGCCGCAGCTCCTCAACCCCGAGGCTCAACTCCGTCCCATCCAACTCGCCGACGAGAATATCTCCCGGTGATTCCCCTCCGAAGAGAAGCTCATAAAAACTACTCCACCGAAGACCTTCGAGAGTGGGAGCGGGTTGTTTCGACTCGATAACTCGTGCAAACCGTCCGGCGGTACCAGATGGGCTTTCTACGTCTTGCATTCAATCTCCAACTTTTGGCGTCAATAATTCATGGGCCCGCATTCGTCGTCTTCTGGCGATGGCCAGATCTTCGTCGGTAAACTCGTAGATTTCGGGGTGACGCTTTCGAAGCAGACGATGAAGAACGGGTAAATATCGCCAGTTCAGCCCTGGCATAAGGTGATGTTCTTTGTGCAGGTTGAAATAAAAAATTAGCGCCGCCATCGGCACCTGCACGGTGCGTGTGAAGTTCAGTTGCTCCCGGTAGCTATATTTCGGCTTCTCCTCGGGGACGGCCAGAAGGCCGATATGTTGGTTGAGGGTAAATAGATTTTCATAGAGCACTCCCGAGCCCACAAAACCGATCACGAATGCCACCCGATATACGGGCCCTAAAAGCCAGAAAAGAGCTGCGTGAACGAGCCCGGCCAGCACCATATTGGCGGCCCATTGAACCAGATGAGCTGGCCGGCGCGTCTGCGCGGTGGGGAAGAGGTCGTACATTAGATAGGGCCCGTAGACGCCTCCCCAGTAGAACACGGGAAGAAGACCGGTGCGCAACAGCAAATCCAGGAGTCGATTCGCTCGAAACTCCTTCTGGGGAGATGCCGTCGGGTCTTTTCCCTCATTGGAGCCCAGAAATCGATGGTGGGCGATATGTCCGCGACGATAGCTCAGAAAAGGAGCCACCGTGAGAAGACCGGCGAAAAAACCGGTCAGGTCATTGAGCCAACGAGCTCCAAAGAGGGTTCGGTGGGCGCATTCATGAACGATCAGCGACAGAAGCAACATGGCAATCGCCAGAACGACGCCGGCCGTCGCCGTCATCAGCCAGGACGACAAGGTCGATCCAGGCACGGCTACCAACGCCGCTCCGACCCCAAAAAGCAAAAAAGCCGTCGACACCAGGACGATGGACACCCAGCCTGCAACTTCCGGTTCCTCACCGGCATGCTCCAGAAGTTCAGCGTACTCGGCGCTCAACAATTCGGGGATTTTTTTGCCTGGGCGATTCATAGCGACTCGGTCGACTTCTCAGATAGCTGCTATCTACATAGCATGGACAACAATCCCGAGGATAAAGCTCAGAGACACGAAGGTGAACATCGTAGCTCGAAGAATGGTCCCTCTTCTCTGAAGTGCGGGGATCTCGTCTCCCACAGCAAAAACCCGCTCCGGCCACAACCGCCAGGAAACGTAGCAGAAGACCCCGAAGGTAGCCAAAAGGGCTGCAATTTTAGCGCCCATCATGGCTAACCACACCGGATCCCCGAGATTTTCAGTGGAGAGTGCCATCAAAATCAGCCCCGTAACTCCCGTAGTCCCCACCGCCGACATCACTCGCCAGCGATTGCCGTCACTTAAGCCCGTGACGTACTCCTCAAACTCCTGCAGAGTATCAAAGAGCTCCGGAGACTGCCGATGCAAGACCATCAGACTAAAGTAGATCGAGCCCAGCCAAACCGCTCCCACCACCGCGTGAACCGCGCGCATTATTAATTCGATCCACTCCATCATAGCTCATTTGGCATGGGGAAAACTGCGACGACCTGTGCCGTGGTTATACCACAAAAAAAGGCGAAGCAACTACGAGGTTCGAGCGCCGACGGGGACGTACGGGGACGTCTGCGCTCCGCGATTCACGCGCTGCACCGTAAATGCTACGCTCGGCGTTCCCAAGCGGTACCAAAGAAGTCCGGCAGCCCGATGCCCACGTGAAGCGAGGAAAAGATGTATAAGAGTATCGTCCTTCAATTGATGTACGATTGTAATAGCTGTGGTTCGGGGTTCCCGGTTAACGGTCTCACCGATGGGATCGACTGCCCCCATTGCGGCCACCAATACAACCTGGACCAGGAGTTCTGGACCAGCACCTTCGACGCGAACACCATCAGGGAAGCCCTCGCAATGGAGCCGCGACACGTCTCTACAGTCACCTCCATGGGACCCTACGGGACCCTTCGCTATCATTGTGGACATGACCTGCCGAAATGCCCGGAATGTGACACCAGAAACGAGGTCGATGGGCTCACCGAGGGCGACACGGAACTTGTCTGCACAGAGTGTGAATTTCCCCTGAGTCTGCGCCCCGCCGACCACCTGGCGAGGGCGATCGCTGGCTCCGCCCGGTTCATCATTAACGAGCGTGGAGTCGGCCCGGACGCCGTAGAGTTGGAGCGAAAAACGGAGCTCGTCTTATTCGCATGTCTTAAATGCGGCGCCGGCCTCGAGGTCGACGGGACGTCCAGAAACGTGACCTGCCAGTATTGCGACTCCTCCAATTATCTCCCCGAGGGTCTCTGGCGAGAGCTCAATCCCGTACCCACGGTCAGCTATTTCAATCTCATTTTGGAAGACGAGCAGGCCGTGGCGCGACGGCAGCTCAACACAGACTTCGGCGACGCCGCCGAACCTGCACTGCTGGATAAAGCCCGACTCATCGAACTCGCTCGCCATCCCAACGGCCGGGTGCGAGAGAAAGTGGCCAAAAATACAGCGAATGAAACCATTCTAGATCTCCTGGCCAACGATTCCGACCCCGATGTCCTCTACGCCATACTCGATAGCACTTCAGGGACTCTAGAGGGTTCAGCACGCTACGAAAAAATCATGACCGCGCTCGCCGCCCACCGCCGGGGGGACGTGCGACTCCGAGCTGCTGCTGACTCCCATACCTCGGAAGAGGTTTTACTGACGCTGTTGGAAGACTCATCTCAAGCTGTCAGAGACCAGGCACGGTCGACACTGGGACCACGAGCCCCTCGATCATCGAATCCCTTGCTCTTTTTCTATCTATTTTTCGGCGCCATCCTCTGGGTCTTGGTCCTCGCGGTGCTGTACTTTCAGCTCCTCTGAGACACGATCTACTAACGCCCGATGGAGATTTCTCGAGAACCATCATCCAGGTCCCCACTGGACATTCAACCTTATTTCCCCTCATTCTAAGGCTCGCGATTCGTTCTTGACTCACCATATACTTATCTTGGGAGAACCCGATGAAAGTTTTGACCCTGGTTATAAGCGGCTTCTACTTCGCCACATTGCTCGGATGCGCTTCGGCCACGCCGGTGCAGCCCGAGCCTCTTCCCACCGACCAGGAGAGTCAACTCCAATGTCTGTTGCCGGGAACCTGGCATCACACCTCTTCCGGTGACGCACCTCTCATAGAGGCTGCTCAGAACGCCTATATCTTAAACGCCGACGGCACCGGTCATATCCAGCCCAACAGCGGTGGTCAGGCGATGTTCGGACTCTCCGATAGAATCGTAGACTTTGAGTGGGAACTCGACGGGCGAAACCTTCATATGCGCCGCGATGACGAGCAGA
>SKNI01000666.1 GCA_007120615.1 Myxococcales bacterium
CTCTCCTGTCTCCCCCTCCTCCCACACTATTTTCTAGACACCTTTTTGGTCGTGATTAACATGCCTTATATCACTAATGAACCGACGGTGACCCCGTAAGAAGTCGCCAACCGTAGTGATGCCGCCAACAAACCGGCGCATCGTAGTGTTCTGGCTCACCTGACGATGAACTGGTTGTCTCTATTTGGAGGTCTGGTATGGCATTAACGCAATGGTTGGAAAATTCTCATCCGCGGCTGATTCTGGCGGCTTTTCTCGTAACTTTAGCCTGGGGCGGGGCCTGTAATTGCGACGATCCCGACGATCCCGATCCCGACGTCGGCATTGACGTCATCGATGACGTCATCGACGACGTCGACGATGAAGAAGACGTGGACGACGATGACGTGGTCGACGACGAAGACGTGGTCGATGAAGAAGACGTGGACGTTGACCCGCCGGATATTCCCGACGGGATGGCCCGGGTACAATTTGTTCATAACGTCGCCGACCCCGCCGGTGCCACCGTTGATGTCTACCTCAACGACGCTCTCTCCATTGACGACTTTGACTTTCGAACCGCCACTCCCTTCATCGATCTCGACGCCGGCACCTATGACGTCGTCTTTGCCCCGGATGACTCCGATGATGTGGACGATGGATTTCAGACCTTTGAGGGCGTCGAATTCAGCGAGGGGGTCCGCTATCTGGTCATCGCCAGCGGGGTCGTCGATCCCGATGACTTTACTGATAATCCCGACGACATCGATATCGCGCTGGCTCTCTACTCCTTTGATAATGCCCTGGAGGAGTCCGTCGACCCCGGCGTAGATCAGATGGTCCTCTTTCACGGGGCCACCGACGCTCCCGCCGTCGATTTGCAGGTGGCAAATGAGACCATCATCGTCGACGACCTCTCCTACGGAGAGTTCTCCGACGGCTACCTCACCCTCCCGCCGGGGGTGACCCCCTTTGATATTCTGGTCCATGAGACCGGAGACCGGGTCAACTCCTATCAGACCCCGGACCTCTCCGGTGGGGAGGCCTATGTGGCTGTGGCCTCCGGATTTCTCGATGATACGCAGAACCCGGACGCCTCCTTTGCCATCGTCGTCTATCCCACCCCCGTCGGCGGGGACCGAGTCGACGGAATCATCCTGGAGGAGGCCGCACGGGCACAGATCGTCCACGACTCCGTGGACCCGGCCGCCTCGCCGATCGATATCTTTTTAAACGGAACGCTCCTGGCCGAAGGGGTCTCCTTTCGCACAGCTACTCCCTTTTTGACCGTGGCAGCCGGACAAGATCTGACGGTCGCGATCACCGCTGCCGGCGCCGGAGACCCTGACGACGACGTACTCTCAGAGACCTTCAATCTGGAGAGTGGCTCGGCCAATTATATCATCGCCAGCGGCGTCCTCGACTCCGACGCCTACGCTGACAACCCCGACGGAGAGGATGTCTCTCTTGATCTCTACGCCTATACCGATGCCCGAGAGGCGGCCGAGGACGACGGAGTCGACGTCATCGCCTTCCACAGTGTGATCGACGCCGGTGACGTTGCGGTGGTCGCCACCAACGGTGAGGAGACGCTCCTGGTCGATAGCTTCCGCTACGGGTCCTTCGGGGTCTACGAGACGATCTCCTCCGATGATGGAACCATCATCGAGATCCGCGACGCCGACGATGACTCCTTGATCATCGACTTCGAATTCGACCTCTCCGATCGAGAGGGAGATGCCCTGCTGATGGTCATCTCCGGGCTGGCCGACCCCGACGCCGCCGACGATGAAGATGCTCCCGGCCTCGAGGTCTACGTCCTCGGAGCCGACGGGACCATAGTTAGCGCCAAAGACGAGTGACGCCAGCACCACCTAAACTGGGGGCCGAGGCCCCCAGTTTTGTCTTCTCTTATCATTTTCCGCTGTAACCGCCCGATTTCACCGCCCACTGCGACACTCCTGACCTTCGCAGATCTTGGAGCAACAACCACGGCAACCAAAAGTAGTCTCTTCGCGGCCATCCGCGGAGTTCAGCGCGCTCTTTCACGCCTCCGCGCTCAGCCTTCCGCGTTTCGCACCTCCGAGCCTCCGCGTTTCGCATCTCCGCGCTACGCTACCGAGAAAACCGCGCCAGCTCCCAGATTCGAAGCGCCTCTCCCTTTTGCCCCATATCGATAACTCGCGCTCTTTTGGGCCAGCCATCTCTTGTGGAGCTACCACCGTTTAAGATCACCAGATCTTCAAACGGCATATAAGGAATGACATATTGATGGCGGTGTCCGTGAAGCACCAGCCTCACACCGGCCTGACGAGCGATTTGCAGAAGTTGGTCGGCGTCTTCCAGCGGTGCCATAAGCTCGGAGTTTTCCTCATAAAAAGGCTTCGCCGGAACCGGCTGTCGCAGGTGGTGATGAATCACCAGGATCTGGACTCCCGAGAGATGGGTCATCTTGGCTTTCAACTCGGCCAATTGCTCATCTCCAAGGGCTCCCCGGGAGTAAAACCCGGAGATCCGGGCGGACTCCTTTTCTCGCGGGCTTCGGTCTTCTGCCGGAGGGCACCGCATACTGTCGACGAGCCAGAATTGCAGCGCTCCGACCTTCTCGGCACGTGGGAAAGGACCCCACTGCCGGGTCAAACGATTTTGCTCTCCCGGCTGCGTCACATCGTGATTACCGGGAACTCCCAGAACGGGTATATCTGCCGCGTCGAGTAGATCGAGCGCCCATTGCACCTCTTCGTCATCGTCGCAATCCTCTACGAGGTCTCCGCTATGAACGACTACCTCGACGTCGAGCCCTGAAAAGAGCTGAAGCCAGTCTTTCAATTGCTGACGACGCTCCTGGCGATCTCCTTTTCCAAGGTGGGTATCACTGAGGTGGGCGATCCGAGTCGCCCCACCGGGCTTGATCGATAAGTCCAGAGGGACCGGATCGACCTCCACCAATCCAGCGCCCTTTTTCCAGTCGTATACTCGTTCAACTCTCACAGGGCCTCACCTCACCTATCGATCAGTGCTTTAAGAACGGGATGTGCAATCGAATGCCAAAATTATGGGGGGGCATCCAGGCCGGACGGTGGAAGAAGGTCATCTGGTAGAAATAGCCCAGTTCAAAATACCGCCAGGCCAGCGAGACGCCCAACCGGGCGGCCGGAGCGAACCCGGCGCCACCAATTCCCGTCCCCAGACCCGCTTCGATGCCACCACCGGCCCGACCGGTGGCAATCGCCTGGACTCGTCCGGTCATAAAGCCGGCCAGCCCGTTGAAGCCATCACCGTCGACCAGCAGGGTAAGATCGGGCCCGGCGCCTCCGCGAATCAGACCCTGCAATTGGTCGAGAACGATGATCTCCCAGCCTCGCATATAAACGTATCCAAGCCCGATTCCCCACTGGGCCTGGTCCGAGGCTCCACCTCCACCGACATCGACTCGCAGACCCGGTTTATGAACTCCGTAGGCGTGAAAGATCTGATCTTCGTCATCACCGGCTCGAATCGTCTCCGGCTCCGATCCCCGACGCTGGGTCTGGGTCGCAGGCCGCTCATCAGCGGTCGACTCGCTGGTCTCGGAGGTCTCTGCATCTTCGGCCTGCTCGGTCTCACCGGCCTCCTCAGCCGCTCGACGTTGCATCGATGTCTGGGCCGAAGCCAGGGAAGCAAACAGGGTCACCAATGCTACGAAAAATCCCGCCACCATCCATTTTCGTTTCATCATCATTACTCGCTCTCTAGATTCAATAAGATTCGACAGCCGTGATTTGAGGCATATACGCTTTATAGTGCTTTTTCAAAGTGGTCACCACTTTTAATCCTGACCCGGCTTCTTCCCATCTTCGCAAGTATTGTCTTTTCCGGGATCGACGATTCGAATCAACCAGCCCACCGGTCGGCGGCCGTCGGCGGCGAGCAATCGAATATGGAGTGGAACCCCCTCGGGGTTGATGCTGAACTCGACCTCATCATCCTCTTCTCGAAAGTCCTTCAAGATCGGAGCGCGATGTTCTACGAGCCATTTTCGCACAGGCTCCAAAATGGCTTGCTCCAGATTCTCGCAACTCGATGCGATGAGTCTTCCGTCGAGACCGAGAAGTAGCAGATCTCCACGCACCTCTTCCAGAAGTCCCAGCACCAATTGCTTTTGCTGATTGAGTCGGCCTCGCATCTCGGCCTGTAATCCGTCGCGCTCATCGAGGGCGTCGTTGAGTTGACGAGAGACCAGCCCCAATTCGTCGCTGATGGTGGTGTCGAATCGCGGGGAGTGATCGCCGGTGAGCAGGGCCTCCGCCACCTGGGATAACTCCCGGAGGCGAATGAGAACTTTTTGCTGCAATGCGCGGGCTAGAAAGACCATCGAAAAGAGAGCAAGAGTGACCAGAAAGCCAAGCCATCCGGCCATCTGCAGGGCTGTATCCCGGGCATCGCGATCGGCTATAATGATGGCCTGATGGTTCATCGCCAGAAGTTCGGAGACATCGTCGCGAACGGCCCCCAGCTCGGGGAAGATCCGCCGGGCAAAGATCTCCATCAAAATCGTATCGTAATCGGTGATAAAGCTCTCATCTCGCAGTGCGATATAAGCCTCAAAGTTTTCTCGGATGGCCGCCAGGATCTCTTCTTCCCCGTCGATGGTGATATTGACTTTGGCTGCCTCCAGCGAAGCCACAAAGTTGCGGTCCGAGATTCGAAACTCTTCGGTGGGAACTTCTTCGTCAAGGAGGGCGTTCATGGTCAAGATATTCTGTCGCTCCAACTCCTCGAGCATCTCTACGGCGGCGGAGACGCTCTGAAAACTCTCCTCCAGAATCCGGTCAATGGCCTCGCTGATCGTATAAAACCCGAAGGCCGCGCTTCCGGCGGTCAAAAAGAGGAGCATCATCATATAGCCGTATCCGACCAGGAGACGGGTGCGTAAATTAATCATGAGTTAGGCCAGAGCCGCGATGCGGCGAACGGAATCAACGGAGCCGACGACCACCAGGATATCTCCGGAGAGGATCTTTTCGATGGCCCGGGGGCTCGCCATGACGGTTTCTCCGCGTTGAATCGCCATGACGGAGACCCCGTATTTATTGCGAATATCGAGTTCGATCAGGGTTTTTCCGACAAAGGATTCCGGGGCTTCGACCTCGGCCAATTGGCTGTCGCCGAGCTCCACCTGCTCGATGATGCTCGGTTCAGCGAGTCGAAGGGCCAGGCGCTTGCCCATCTGTTCCTCGGGATTGACCACCTCATCAGCACCGATGGTGCGAAGAATACGGGCGTGGAGATCGCTTATCGCCCGGCTGACGATCCGGGGAACCCCGACCTGCTTCATCAAGGCCGTGGTCAAGATGGAGGCCTCAATCGAGTGCGCTCCGATGGCGACGACCACACAGCCCATCGTCTCCAATTGCAACTCCTCGAGAGTTCGCTCGTCGGTGGCGTCGGCCCGGATGGCCACGTCCACCTCGGTTGCGGCGTTATCGACGAGCTCCTGATTGAGATCGACGGCCAACACCGAGGCTCCCTGTCGGGCCAGATGACGAGCCACGCTCATTCCAAATTGTCCCAGGCCCACCACTGCAAATTCACTCATAAACAACCTCTCGTTCGTGCAGGCATATTAGCCGACCATGATTTGCTCTTCGGGATAACGCAGGCGGGATGGACGACC
>SKNI01000218.1 GCA_007120615.1 Myxococcales bacterium
CGCCCACGACTTCGATCGGAGAGAGGGCGTGGTCGAGCAAGATGGCTCGATTGGAGAGGACGGGAATATCGACGGCGGCGAAGGTTTTTAATGCGGTGTCGGTGCAGGTCCAGTGATCGTGATTTCCCAGCACCGCGAAGGTCGGCCCCTGCAGATCCCCGAGGGTTTCGATGGCCGGGACCAGATCGCGATAATTATAGCCCACATAGTCGCCGGTCAGAGCGACCAGGTGCGGATTCTGAGCGTTAACGAAATCCACAACCTGACGCATATGGCGCGGTTTTACCCAGCGTCCCTGGTGGACGTCACTTATCTGGGCGATGGTAAATCCGTTTTGATCGTCTCGAACCTTGGGATGCCACAGCCGATAGGTGTTGATTTCAATGGATTTTAGAGGGTTGATCATCGTTATCCTCAAAGAAAAGAAGAAACTTTTTCGATGCGGGGTTGTGCTATTGCCGTGTCGTGCCTAAACTTTGTGAGCCTAAATCGTGGCTTTCCGCGTTATTGAAGTAACGGCCTCGGGCAAGAAAACGTTCCGCCCCGGCCTCCAACCTACCCCACCTGTAGACTCCTTCATGTCGTATACTCCCAAAAATCCGCTTATCGTCCAATCCGATAGTACCGTGCTGTTGGAGACTGCCAACGAACGATTCGAAGAAGCCCGGGATGCGCTCTCGATCTTCGCTGAGCTCGTAAAGTCTCCGGAGCATATCCATACCTATCGGGTTTCTCCGTTATCGCTGTGGAATGCGGCCGCCCTGGGCTATGAGCCCGAGGGCATTAAGGAGCAACTCAAAGAATACAGCAAGTACCCGCTGCCGTCGAATTTGCTCGTCGATATCGACGAGTTTATGAGTCGCTACGGGCGGTTGAAGCTGGTGGGGGAGGGAGACGATCTCTTCCTGGTCAGCGAAGACGTGACCCTTCTGGAAGAGGTCAGTCGTCAGCGGCAGGTGGAGCCCTTTTTGCTGGAGCGGATCGGCCCGAAGCGGTTTCGAGTCATCAAGGAGCAGCGAGGATTTATCAAGCATGCGTTGATCCGAGTCGGGTTTCCGGTCGAAGATCTGGCCGGCTATGTACAGGGGGAGCCCCTGGATGTGAAACTTCGCGAAGAGACGCTGGAGGGAAAACCCTTCGGTCTGCGGGATTACCAAAAGGAAGCGGTAGGGGCCTTCTGGGCCGGGGGAACGGTCAGCGGAGGAAGCGGTGCCATCGTGTTGCCCTGCGGAGCGGGAAAAACCATCGTCGCCCTGGGGGCGATGGAAGCGGTGGGGGCTCAGACCTTGATCTTGACCACCAATATTACGGCCCTTCGTCAGTGGCGAGATGAGATCATTGATAAGACTCACCTGACCGCCGATGAGGTTGGGGAGTATTCGGGAGTGACCAAAGAGATCAAACCGGTGACGATCACCACCTATCAGATCTTGACCTATCGCAGGACCCGGGAGAGCGAGTTCATTCACTTCAGCGTGTTCAACGAAGGAAATTGGGGCCTGGTGGTCTATGATGAGGTCCATCTGTTGCCGGCGCCGGTCTTTCGGGCGGTGGCCAATATTCAGAGTCGTCGTCGACTGGGATTGACGGCCACTCTGGTTCGAGAGGATGGCAAGGAAGAAGAAGTCTTCAGCCTGATCGGGCCCAAGAAATACGATGTTCCCTGGCGAGTGCTGGAGAAGCGGGGGTTTATCGCCACCGCCAATTGCACGGAAGTGCGGGTGCCCTTTGCCGATGACGACCTGCGTCTGGAATATGCCCTGGCCGAGCAGCGTCAGAAATATAAGATGGCGGCCACCAATCGGGCCAAGCTCGGGGTTCTCGAAGATCTGCTCCAAGAGCACGAGGGCGATCAGATCATGATCATCGGTCAATATCTCGACCAGCTCGACGCCATCGCCGAGCGCACCGGGGCGCCCTTGATCACCGGCCGCACCCCGCAGGCGGAGCGGGAAGTGCTCTACGGGCGATTTCGAACCGGGGAGGTGCCGGTGTTGGTGGTGAGCAAGGTGGCCAATTTCGCCGTCGACTTGCCCGACGCCAACGTCGCAATTCAGGTGTCGGGAACCTTTGGAAGTCGACAGGAAGAAGCCCAGCGACTGGGCCGGATTCTGCGCCCCAAAGAAGGCGATAATACGGCCTCTTTTTACTCCATCGTCACTCGGGACACCAATGAGCAGGACTACGCCAATAAGCGCCAGCTCTTTTTGACGGAGCAGGGCTATCGCTATCAGATCGAGACGGTGGAGGCCAAAGAGGAGCCGGTGGCTCCCAGACGTCGGGCACCGGCGGAGGCCGCAGAAGAAGAGGAGGCTTCCGGGGAGCCAGTCGGCGGCGACCAGGAGAGCGGCGCTGAGGAATCTCCGCAGACAGACGAGAAGAAGAAGACCGGAAGTTGAAGATTAGCTCATGGTGCCTACGTTTCCCACTATTCGACGGCAGTCAGTGCAAGGGTGTCGATAAAGAGGTTCTAGCAGTCCAAGGAGAACGACGATGGGCATTCTGATAAGCTGGTTGGTTCTGAGCATCGCGGTGTGGATTACGGCGGTGGTCTTGCCCGGTGTTCATATCAAGGGAGCGGGAAGCGCCATCGTGGTTGCGGCGCTCTTCGGGGTATTGAACTTCTTTCTGGGCTGGTTCTTTATCGCCGTCATCGGTTTTGCGACCCTGGGAATCGGGTTCTTATTTATCTTCATAACCCGATGGATCGTCAACGCGATCATTTTGAAAATCGTGGACGCCACCACCGATCGGATCAAGATCGAGGGCTTCGGCTGGGCGCTGGGAGCGGCGTTGATGATCTCGGTGGTGGGAACCGGCGCGGAGTGGCTGCTCTCGCTCGGCGGTGTGATTTAATAAGAGGGCATCAGGGCTGAAAGCCGATGATCAGGTGGGCGTGGCCGTCCTGGCCTTCGTCCCAGTTGGCGAAGAGTCGATAATCCGGGGTGGCCATCATCAAGATTCCCCGACGGGGGAGATCTTCGGTCAACTCGTCGGCGAACTCCGAGAATCGAGCCCTCACCACGGCCAGGTTCAGGGGGCGATCTTTTATCTCCAATGTGGAGAGACGATCTCCGTTGTGGGGCCAGAATCCGGCACGCAGGGTCTTGGTCTGAGGTCCGTCGTCGATGATGCAGCCCTTAAAGACGGCCTGATTATGGCGCCATCCACCGTCAAAGACCTCTAAGGTCTCGCAATAGTCGGTGAGAACTTTCATGGCGTCCTCTTTGGATTGGCCCAGATAGAGATCCTCGATGCCCTCCAGGGTGAGGGTTCCATTTTTCTCCACAAAGATCTGCGGTTCCCCTTCGGTGAGGCGCTGGATATCTGCATCGCTTAAGGGCGGGGCCAACTTCTTTTGACATGCCGTAAGCGTGGCGCTGGCCACGAGCAGAATGACGAGAAGAGATAGGGTGCGTCCTGAACGGATCATAAGAGGCTTTTCGGGTCACAGAAGGTTTCGGATTTCACCAAGAGTTATCAGCTTGCAGAGAGGCTCTCGGTATAACGAACGATGGATCGGGCCAGATTTCTTCCCGTGGCTGATTCAATGCCTTCGAGTCCGGGAGAAGAGTTGATCTCGAGGATGGCCGGGCCACTACGGGTCATGAGAATATCCACGCCGGCCACGCCCAGCCCCACGGCTCGAGTAGCCTCAATGGCGAGTGCGGTCAACTCTTCGTCGGGTCGAAAGGTCCGTCCCGTTCCTCCACAGTGAATATTGCTGCGAAAATCACCCTCCGCCGAGCTCCGCTCCATGGCGGCGATGACTCGGTCACCGACGACGAGAAGGCGCAAATCTCGTCCCTCGCTCTCTTCGACGAAGCGCTGGAGAATCAAGTGCTCTCCCAGATGCCACAGAGTCTCGACGGTGGTGCGCAATTGGTCCATGGCGCCGACCTTAATGACTCCAATGCCCTGGGCCCCATGAGCGATCTTGAGGATCAGCGGAAAGCCGCCCAGTTGATCGACCGACTCCTCCAGCTGATCGGCGGCGTCGACCACGACGGTCGGAGGGATGGGAATCTGATGGGATGCCAGGTGCTGAAGGCAGGCGACCTTGTCGCGACACAGGGCGATGGAGTGAGCAGAGTTGGCTGTGGGAATCCCCTGATATTCAAAATGTCGAAGGGCGACCAGACCGCTGTGGATGAGGGAGCTTCCGATTCGGGGGATCACCGCTTCGACGCCGTCGATCACCAGGTTGCCGTGCGCCAGCGAAGTGCCGGACGCTGTCCAACGCACGGCGCATTTTTTGGGGTGTAGAAAGCGCACGTCGTGGCCTGCTTTGCGGCAGGCTTCTCGGAGCCGGCGGGTAGAATATAGCCGGGTATTGGCAGAGATGATTCCAATTTTCATGATGGCGACGTCGGCACAATTTAGGCCAGGAAGATCAGGTAGGCAGATAGGAATAAGACCACAAAGAGCAGGGCGACCACCGCAAAGACCAGAAGCGTATCGTCCGCCGGCTCCGGGGGCAGTTCTCGTGGAGGATCGGGCTGGCCAATTCGATGGATGTCGGAAGCCTCTCGGTGACGGAAGGCCTCTTCTTTGGCGGTTTGCTGGTTCTCCTTGAGGGCCTCATAATCGATGTCGAGAGCGCTCCAGCGGTTGGTTTCCAGCGCCGTATCATCCTGGAAGGTGAGTTCTCTTCCGAGGTCTTCGGTGGTAATATCGGCAGCGAACGCCGGGAAGAGACTCTCCAACTCCTCAAGTGCCTGCCGGGCAGTCTGGGTTCGCCGATCCGGCGATTTCTCAAGGATAGCACCCAGCCAGGGGTGCCATTTCTCGTCGATCGCTCCCAGATCGAAGGGGCGGGGAAAGACGAGCTCGTTCATAAAATCGCGGTGGGTCGTGCCCTGTAGAAGGTGTTCGCCGGCCAGTGCTTCGTAGGCGATCAGTCCCACGCAGAAAAGGTCTGCAGGAGGGCCGCAGGGATCTCCGACCACCATCTCCGGAGCCGCATAACGGGGAGTCCCTACGAAGGTCCCAACCCGGGTTTTGACCAGGGTGATCCCTTCATCGGAGTCGTTGGCGTTGAGGATGACCCCCGCTTTGGCGACACCAAAATCCACCAATTTAATCGTCTCGGCGGAGTCGTCGGCCTCGGTGACCAAAATATTTTCGGGTTTCAGATCGCGGTGCAAGATCTCGGACTGATGGGCGGCGTGGAGCGCATCGAGGAGCTGGCGAATCAAATTTAGAACCCGGCTCGATTCCATGGCCCCGTCGCGAAGAAATAATTCATCGAGGCCGATGCCGTGGATATGCTCCATGACCAGAAATTGGCCCCCTTCAAAGGAGCCCACCTCGAAGATCTCGACGATATTGGGATGATCGATGGCCCTCAGAATCTCGGCTTCCTGGCGCATCCGGACCACTGCCCGGGGGTCGTTTTCGGCAGCCTGACTGTGCAAGATCTTCAGGGCCACTTCTCGATCGGTGCTCCGATCGGTGGCGGCCAGCACATCGCCGTAGCCGCCGGATCCGATACGAGATCCAATGACATACCGATCATTGATGATGGTACCCGGTTGTACGGACTTTGGATGGGTCATAATCTTACGATACCAGGAGCATTTCGAGACCCGCTAAATTGTGCTCATGATGACCGGGGAGCCCATA
>SKNI01000311.1 GCA_007120615.1 Myxococcales bacterium
CCAATATCCAAAATGATGGCGGTGATCTCAATAAATACGTGGAGCTCGCCAAGGACAAATCCTCGGGATTTCGCCTGATGGGATTTGGCCACCGGGTATATAAGAATTTCGATCCCCGCGCCAAAATCCTCAAGGCATCCTGTGATGATGTCCTGGAATCGTTGGGCGTTGACGATCCGCTCCTTGATATCGCCAAGAAGCTGGAGAAAGTGGCCCTGGAAGATGAGTTTTTCGTCAAACGACGACTCTATCCCAACGTCGACTTCTACAGCGGAATCATCTACCAGGCGCTCAATATCCCCACGCAGATGTTTACGGTGATGTTCGCGCTGGGACGAGTTTCCGGGTGGATCGCACAGTGGAAAGAGATGCGAAATGATCCGGCCTTCCGGATTCACCGACCGCGTCAGATCTATATCGGTGAAAACGAGCGCCACATTCAGCCGATCTCGGAGCGTTAAGAGAGATAAGGGCAAAAAAGAAAAACGCCAGCTCGTTGCTGGCGTTTTTTTTTGCCCTCGCGCTTCTTTGGGCCTCAAAGAGGGATATTGCCGTGCTTTTTGGGCGGACTGTCGGTGCGCTTATTCTGAAGCATCTCCAGGGATTGAATCAGGCGGGGACGAGTCTCCATGGGCTCGATGATCTCATCGATATATCCCAATTCGGCAGCTTTAAAGGGATTGGCGAAGGTCTCACGGTAGTCGGCGACCAACTCGTCCTTCTTGGAGACCGGGTCATCAGCGGCGGCCAATTCCTTTCGGAAAATGATATTGACCGCCCCATCAGGACCCATCACTGCGATTTCGCCCGTGGGATAGGCCAGGTTGATATCGGCTCCAATATGCTTGGAGCTCATCACGTCGTAGGCTCCGCCGTATGCTTTGCGGGTGATGACCGTGATTTTGGGGACCGTGGCCTCGGCGTAGGCAAAGAGGAGTTTTGCGCCGTGTTTAATGATGCCGCCGTATTCCTGATCGACGCCGGGCAAAAAGCCGGGAACGTCGACGAAGGTCAGAATCGGAATATTAAAAGCATCGCAGAACCGCACAAAGCGAGCTGATTTTAAGCTCGCGTTGATATCGAGGCAGCCCGCCAGGTGATTGGGCTGATTGGCGACGATTCCCACGGGAAAGCCGCCGAGTCGAGCAAAGCCGATGACGATATTGCGGGCGTAATCCTTCTGAACTTCGAAGAAATAGCGATCATCGACGACATGGCTAATGAGTTCGGTCATATCGTAGGGCCGAGAAGCGTTCTCGGGCACCAGGGTGTTGAGTGCTTCATCCCG
Source organism: Myxococcales bacterium (assembly GCA_007120615.1). Lineage (GTDB taxonomy): Bacteria > Myxococcota_A > Bradymonadia > Bradymonadales > Bradymonadaceae > SKNI01. The sequence goes on from SKNI01000311.1 coordinate 1,289, forward strand.
GCGATCTGCGGGGTCATCGGTGGGCAGAAACGGGGGATCTTCGGCGTTGTTGGAGGGGATAAAGGAGAGCAATTCTCGAATCGCGGCAATGCACTCTTCTTCTGAGGAACACTCAAAATGGGAGACACCACTCTTTTCACTGTGAACGGCAGCTCCGCCCAATTCCTGCTTGGTCACCTCCTGGCTGGTGACCGTTTTTACGACCTCCGGTCCGGTAATGAACATATAGGAGGACTCTTTGACCATGAAGATAAAGTCCGTGATGGCCGGGCTGTACACGGCGCCACCGGCGCATGGGCCCATGATGGCAGAGATCTGGGGCACCAGGCCGCTGGATTGGACGTTTCGATAGAAGATATCGGCGTATCCCGCCAGACTGACCACACCTTCTTGAATACGGGCCCCACCGGAGTCATTGAGGCCGATGACGGGAGCGCCGCATTTGACGGCCAGGTCCATGACCTTGCAGATCTTTTCGGCGTAGGCTCCACTGAGGCTGCCACCGAAGACGGTGAAGTCTTGGGCGAAGACGTAGATGACTCGGCCGTCGACTTTGCCGTATCCCGTAACCACACCGTCACCGGGGATCTTTTTTTCGTCCATCCCGAAGTCATTGCATCGGTTGGTGACGAATTTATCGAGCTCCACGAAGGTGCCCGGATCGAGCAATAAATCGATTCGTTCCCGAGCGGTGAGCTTTCCGGCATCGTGCTGTCTGTCGATACGGGCTTGACCGCCTCCCAGTTCAGCAGCGTCGTTGAGTTCAGCCAGGCGTTGGGCGTTTGATTTCTCAGACATGGGGATACCTTCGACAAAAAGATCGCCCGCCCGGGTGGGCGGGCGTCAAGAGACTGGGTTGTAGAGATTCGGCCCCCAAAGGCGGTTATTCAGCCGCGGTGCTCTCGCGGGAGGCTCGAAAGAGGGACTCGTAATGTCTGGCCGACTCGTTCCAGGAGAAGTCTTTTTCCATGGCTCGGACCATCAGGGGGCGCCATTTTCGATAGTTGCGATAGGTCGCTGCCGCCCGCTCCAGGGCGCCGGCCAGGGAATCCTGTGTGTGCTCGTCAAAGACAAAGCCCGTTCCCGTGTCCGGATTCTCTCGCACGTCGATGACGGTGTCTTTTAGTCCACCCGTAGCATGAACGACTGGCACCGTTCCGTAGCGCATGGCGTAAATCTGAGTGAGACCGCAGGGCTCAAACCGGCTGGGCACGATCAGCACATCAGCGGCGGCCTGAATGCGATGAGCCATCTGCTCACTGTAGCCGTGTTGGAAGACCACCCGTTTGGGAAACTCTTTCTGGAGAGCCGTGAGTTGTTCACGAAAATGAGTGGGGCCCTCACCGAGGATCACCAGTTGAAATCCGTCTCGTTCGTCTTTTAGGTCGCTCAACAGGCTCTGAACCGTTGGAATCAGAAGATCGATTCCTTTCTGTTCGGTCAGCCGGCTGATCACGCCGAAAAGTGGAAGGGTGGGACGTACAGGCAGACCGAGGGAGTGTTGGACCTCCGCTTTATTGCGCCGCTTCCCGTTTAAGGTCTCAACCTCATATTGAACCGAGATATGACGATCGACTTCGGGAGACCAGATGGAGTAATCCGCTCCGTTGAGAATGCCGGAGATATCCTCGGCGCGGCTCTGAAGGACTTCGTGAAGACCGGCGCCGCCCTCGGGGGTTTGAATCTCTTCGGCGTATCCAGGGCTGACGGTGGTGATGTGGTCGGCGTAAAGGAGACCACCTTTGAGGAAGTTGAGATCGCCGTCGGCATCAAATAATTCGGAGTCCGAGGCGTATTTTTTAGGCAGCCCCGTTGAATCGAAGTCGTCGCTGTTGAACTTGCCCTGATAGGCCAGATTATGGATGGTCAACATCAGGGATGTATCGGCGAATTCATCTTCGAAGTAATGGCGAGCATAAATCGGAGCGAGCGCTGTATGCCAGTCATTACAATGAAGAATATCGACGTCCAGGGAGAAGACCCGGGTGAATTCAACGACGGCGCGACTGAAGAAGGCAAAGCGCTGGGCGTTATCTTCAAAAGAGTTTTCAGCGTCGCCGTAGAGCCCCTCGCGGTCAAAATACTCGTCGGCCTGAACAAAGACCACTCGCACACCGTGATCGAGCTGGCTTTCCCAGAGGATGGCTTCCAATTTGGACTGATTCTTACTCTTTCGGGGAACTTCCAGGGGCTCCAGTCGTCGACTGAGGCGCATCTTCTGTGGGTCGAGATGCCCGTAGAGAGGAGTGATCACCACGACGTTGTGGCCACGCTGGGCCATCGCTTTGGGAAGGCTCGCAGCTACGTCCCCGAGACCGCCCGTTTTGGAGAAGGGTGCGATCTCACTGGAGGCGAACACGATGTTAAGTCGCTTCTCAGTGAGCATTGGCGAGGAATCTTTCGTCGTGATGTAGCGAGACAAATCCATACGCAAAGTCCGTCAGTTAGCCAAATGGCGCAAATAGCGCGCCGCCACCTCTGATGCGGTGGCATTAATGTAAAAGTCCGAGCCCCACTCAAAACCGGCGACCTGGCCGATCCTGGGGAGCATTTCCAGGTGCCAGTGATAATACGGTTCGCCCGCGAAATCAAAGGGGATAGAATGAAGGACCAGATTATGGTTGGTCGAACCAAGCGCCTGGTGCCACAGTGGGAGGATTTGACTTGCCAGATCGGCCACGCTCTGCAGCACGGCGTGGCTTGCCGAGGCGAAATCAGCCTGATGATTACGAGGCAAGATCCAGATCTCGAAAGGCAAACGCGATCCAAAGGGGGCAAGGGCTACGGCGTGGTCGTTGTGAACCACGATCCGCTCCCCAGACTCGACCTCGCGCTCGATCATCGCGCAGAGGGCACAGCGCCCATGGGTTTGATGAAAGTGTTTGGCCCCCCGAACTTTTTTATCGAGTCGAGCCGGTACAAAGGGCAGGGCGATAAGCTGGCTATGAACATGAGACAGGGTCGCTCCCGCAGGAGCACCGTGATTTTTGAACACCACTGCAGCGCGCAGACGCTTATCTTTTCGAAGGTCTCGCATTCGGTCCTGCCAGGCAAGTAGGACCTGGCCACGATGTTTTGGCGAGAACTCTTCCCACCCCAGATGATGTTCGGGTGACTCAATGATGACCTCATGAGCGCCGATTCCGCCAGAGGTCTGATAGAGCGAATCGGAGTCCGGTGACGGGAACTCCTCGATCTGAAGGGCGGGGAATTTATTGGGAATCGCTCGCACTCCCCAGGGGGCGTCCGGAAAGGATGGCGAAGCCCATTGCTGGATAGGGGGAGGGGTCACAGCCTCGTTCTCCGGGCAAAACGGACAAAACGAATCCTCCGTCGATTGCTCCACGAGTTCTAGTTGGCGTGGTCTCGCTCCCCGCTCCGGTGCGATGATAACCCACTCGTCGACGAGCAAGCACTTGCGAAGGATGGGCTTGTTCAAATTCAGTCCCGGCGGATACAGACAAACGGCACGATATTATTTGCGGGAGGGAAGCTGACCTTCTAACTCGCGAAAAGATGAGATGGCTTTCTCAAGCTGTTGGATCTCGTTGCGTGTTTGCTCAATTTCATTGGTGAGCTGTTCCTGTTCCGACTCCAGCGATTGAAGTTTCTTTTCCGCACTGTCGATGGTCTTCTTTAATAATTCTTTCGGGTTTGTCATGGATGCTGTCCTGAAAAGTAGGTCCTGTGGAGTCTCTCCCTGTGGTGCGCCTGGATGCAGGTTAGCCGTGCCAGATCCATTTGCCTCTGCCCTGCCGCTCCACGATTTCGTCTTTCTCGAGGGCGTTCATGACGGTGTAGGTATAACTGCGCATGCCTGTGGAGACATTTTCTTCGACTTTGCGAAGGATCTCCAGAACATCGGCGGTGCGAAAGACTTTCCCGCTGGAGCCTATCTGTCGGCAGATGTCGAGAATTTGCTGGCGGCGGGCGCCTCGGGCGGGGCGTCCCGTTTCATCGTCTACCGGCACCGACGTGATGCCGCGGACGCTCTTCTTGGCGGTTCGCTGAGAAGGGGGGGCTTCTCCACGCAGAACGGCCTGTAAGTCCTCCAGCGCGGAGCGTGCTTTGCGAGTCTGGACCGCATGGGCATCGCGTCGGGCTTCCAACTTCTTTAACTCCTCACGCTTCTGAGCCAATGCATTCTCGAACTTCTCAATCTCCTCCGAAAAGTTGACGCTCATAGTCTATGCCTTCGCGTTAAAATCATTGTGGGTTTATAACTCTTGCCACTGTTATCAGTAAAGTCGTCTGAGTAAATGGTTGTCACGAAGGTTCACTCTTGTCAACTGATAACCATAAGTTGCTGGTCCGATTGGAAAAA
>SKNI01000366.1 GCA_007120615.1 Myxococcales bacterium
CCCGCGGGTACTTTAGCCACCGGAGCCCAGAAGGGAAGGGTCCGTCCGATCGACTGGCCGAGAAAGGGCTGCGATTTCGGGCCACCGGAGAGAATCTGGCCCTGGCTCCGACCATGGCCTATACCCACGCCGGGTGGATGATGTCCAAGGGACACCGCGAGAATATCTTGCACCCCCGATTTACCCACACCGGCATCGGAGTCGTTCTCACCGAAGTGGGATATATGCAGACCAGTATGTTTTCGGCGGATTGAACGTTCCAGACCGCCAGCCTCGCGCGGCCACTGCGGCGTCAGGAGGGTGGTGGTGGCTGCGGTGTCAGGCGTTGGTGAGTCGGCGCGCTGTGGGTTCGCGTGGGTCTGAACCTGGGGGTTGGGCATAGCTGGGCTACGCAGGTGGCAAGCCACCGCTCCGCCAGGAGGGCGGTGGTGGCTGCGGTGCGTTGGTGAGTTGGTGCGCTGTGGGGTTAAAGAGTAGACATAATAAAAATTATCAAGAGGCGATAGTCGTGACACAAAAAAACCGGGCCATCATAAAATGAGACCCGGCAATATTATCGACGAAGGGCACTAGTCATCGAGGGGAATGACGTTGACTGCCTGAAGACCTTTGGGGCCTTCTTCAACTTCAAACTCCACTCGTTGGTCTTCTCGGAGCGTTTTATAACCCTCCATTTGTACGGCGCTGAAATGACAGAATACGTCTTCCCCACCATCGGGTTGGCTGATGAAGCCGTATCCTTTTTGCTCACTAAACCACTTAACGGAACCAACCAGGCGTTGCGACATGATGCATCTCCTCAAACACAGCGGCACAAACTCGCTGTTGCTCGCGCATCCTCTGGCCGCGCGTGCCCACCTAAGCGGGCAGGGTACGAATACGGGCGATGATGCTCCGGGGCCAGAATGCGGTTCCACTGACAAGCCCCTCCAGAGGTGGGACGCCGCCCCAGATAGACCAGGCGGGACCGGGAACACCTTCACCTCTAAGAATAATTAAAGATCGCCGTTCTCGCAAGAGCGGTGGGTTGGGAGGGGGTGATCCACGTTGATCGGTAGAACGAGATTGAAAAGGAGCGCGGACGTCCTCGTCTTTTCATGGGACACATCGTGGTTTTGATGTACTTCTTAGTCGGCGCGCTGTGGGTTCCCGTAGGCCTGATCCCCCAGGCAAGCCTGGGGGTTGGGCGGGAGCTGGGCTACGCTGGTGGCAAGCCACCGCTCCGCCAGAGGGCGGTGGTGGCTGCGGTAGTTCGAAGTTCGCGCGCAGTCAGCGCGCAGCCCGCGCCGTTTGCGGGCCATGGTGGCTACGGTTGATGATGCGTAGTTCAGTAGGGGTGGTCTGGTCAGTACATTACCTGTCTTGTAGAGTTCCTCCTTTACACCATGCGAGTGATCGAATTGACGAGGTTTTGATGGCTGCCGATATCGAGGCGAAAGTCGAGGAAAGGCTGCAACGATTGCACAGAGATCCGAGTTTGTTGGAGCGCTACAGCCTTGGCGTAGAGCTGGACGAGGAGGAGGTTCGGCGGGCCATTACGCTGGAGGTTCAGACCGAGCTGCAGCGGAGTCAGAGCCCGGATCACTATTCATCGGCGTCTACCGTACGGGAGGTCCTGAAGGACCGCTTCGAGTTGATCCGCGAGATCGGCCGCGGTGCCCAGGGCCGCACCTTTCTCGGTCTCGATCGAAAGACCGGTTCCCAGGTCGCTGCCAAGGAGCTTCTGCTGCGCGACATCGAGGACTGGAAGGCCATCGAACTCTTCGAGCGCGAAGCGAAGATGCTCAGGAGTCTGGACCACCCGGCCATTCCCACCTATATCGATACTTTTCACGTCAACACCGAGCAGGGGGAGCGCTTCTTTCTGGTCCAGGAGTTCGTCGACGGCGATGACTTCGAAACCCTCTTAGAACAGGGTTTGAGCTTCGATGAAGCGGCAGCCCATGACTTCATGGGAGAGGTCCTCGAGATCCTGGACTACCTTCACCGGCGCTCGCCGCCGGTGATTCACCGAGACATCAAGCCCTCCAATATTATGCGGCGCCTGGACGGCTCGGTGGTGCTCATCGACTTCGGGGCGGTGCAATCCGTGATCCCCAACCAGCGCGGCGGCTCGACCATCATCGGCACCAGCGGGTATATGCCGATGGAGCAGCTCATGGGTCGCGCCGAACCCTCAACGGATCTCTACGCCCTCGGGGCGACGGTGATCCATCTCTTGAGTCAGCGCCACCCCGCAGACCTCCCGCTGACGAAGTGGCGCCTGCAATTCGAAGACTACGTCAATATCACCTCCGGCCTCACCGATTTGCTGCGGCGACTCACGGCCCCTCACGCCGAAGAGCGCTATTCCTCGGCGGCCGAGGTCATCGCCGCCCTGGGCCGACTCACCGGCCAGGGTACGCACGGTCCTGGACCAGGCGCATCGCCCGTGGTGCAACCACACCAGATGCCCACTCCTTCCGCCACCCCGGCTTCCCCGGGCGCTTCATCCGTGGAGCCTCTCACCTATCCACCGACAGGTGAGGTTCAGGAAGTTCTCAACGACCGCTACGAGCTCTACCGCGACATCGGATCGAGCGAGGACGAACCCACCTGGCTCGCCTTTGACCTCCAGAACCAGAGCCAGGTGGCGATTCGAGAGATGGGCCTTGAAGACGTCCACGAGGAAGAGACCGCCGAAATCCAGGCTATTCTTGAGCGCCACGCCGAGATTCTGCTCGCCATTGAACATCCGGCTATCCCGGCCTACACCGACGTTTTCCATATTCGGTCGGGCCCCGATCTGCGCTGCTTCGCCGTGCAGACTTTTGCTTCCGGTGATGACTTCCAGAAACTCGTGGACAACTCCTTTCTCTTCGACCAGCGAAAGGCTGTCATGATCTTGGACGAGGTACTGCAGATTCTGGTCTATCTGCAGCGCTTTGAGCCGCCAGTTTTGCACACCCGCATCAAACCATCGAAGGTCCTGGTAGGCCCCGACGATAGACTCCTGCTCGTCGACCTGGGAGGGCTGCGCGATGAACTCTCACGCCACAGAAGGGGCAATCAGGTGATGGGAAATGTCGGATATACCCCCTTGGAGAGCCTGGGCGATGCGCACGACGCTTCCACGGATCTCTACGCCCTGGGAGCGTCGGTGCTCACTCTGCTTGCTCGCGAGGCCCCCCCGAGCTTTCAACGGCCCGACTGGCAGCGAGCTTATCTGGCGAAGACCTCCACCACGCGGGCCTTCGATGAGTTTATGGCAAAGCTCGTCGCCCCCGGGGCCAGCGGCCGCTTCGCCACCGCCGAGGACGCTCTGACGGCCCTGCGGCAGCTCGACGGGCCTCACCCGGATATGACGATGCCCACAGCGGTCTCGTCCCGTTCCGCAGAACCGGCTCCGGAGCGCTCCAATGCTGCCGGTTCGGAGCAGAGGAGCCCAGATAGCGTGTCGAGTCCGCTGGAGTCCGGGGATGAACAGGCCAATAAGAACCGCGCAATTATGCTCACGGTGATCACGTTTGTTATTGCTTTTCTTGCGTTGCTGCTGACTCTCTTCCGTTGACCTCCGTTGTTGCTGGTGCTGTTCCTAGTGCCTACGTGCCAGCAGGCCCGGGGGCGGGGAGAAGACGACGGGGTAGGAGGCTCGAGGCGAGTGAAGACTACGGATTAGAAGGCTTGTGGCGGCGTCCCCCGGGTGCCGGGTCGCCGACTACGCTCCCCTATACCCGGGGGACGCCGCCACAAGCCGGCAGAACGTACTCTACACCCGCCCCGGGCCTGCTGGCACGTAGCTATTAGGACAGCACGAGCACCAGAAGGAATTTGTGTACCGACGCCGGTCCTTTTATGATGCAGGCCGACGTACACCGAACCTGGAGCAGGACGTGAGAGTAGTTGCAGCAGCATTGGTGATTCTGGCCGCCAGCCTTGGCGGGTGTGTGGAGAATCAGCCTTCGGTAACGCCAAATAGCGACGGCGGTCATCTATTTATCGACCTCGAGGCGCCTGTGGCCGTGGGGTGGACCTCGGAGGTGGTCATCTTTGGCCCGGCCACCGGCGGACAACATTGCGAAGAGGGGCTCGGATGCTATGCGGACCATCACCCGATCCAGATGGAGGAAGTCATCTCTTCGGACGAATCCATCGTGGAGGTGCTCGGGTTTGAGATCCAGCAATACGGAGCCGTGGAGGGGATTCGCGTCGATCTGGAGGCCCACCAGGAAGGTGAGGTGACGCTGGAGTTTTCGTTCACTTCAGAAGGGGTCGAGAGTGAAACGGACGAAGAGCAGGAAGAGAACCAGGAGCAGATCGGGGGGCCAATTTCGGACTCCTTCACCGTGGAGACTCGCCAGGTAGCCCATATGCGACTTGCCCGGGAGACGGAGCAGGTCAATCCCCTCGGGCCATACGGGGCCTGTCCGGAGCGCGGGGAGGGGGCCTATCTGATGGATGTGCCCGGGGAATACGATATTCTGGTACAGATGCAAAAGCTCGATGACCGGGGCAATCTACTTCGGGGGTTCGGGCACTTTCCCTTTGAAATTGAGCCCGAAGACCTGATGGAGGTGCAGATGGAAAACGAGAGTCTCCACCAGGTTCGCCTGACTCCCAAGGGCTATGGCACGGTGACCGTAACGCCGGAGACGGGGGGGGACCCGTTTATCAATCATTTTCTGCCGGTGAGCGATGTCCAATCTCTGGAGGCTCGGGCCTTCGGGTTAAACGAGCAGGGAGGTCGGGGCTCGGAGGTGAACCAATTTTCTGAAGGCCGGTTTTTTGAGTTGGTGTTCGCACCGGTGCTGAATGTGCCATTATGCGGGGGACGAATGGACGTACAGGTGCAGACGTTGACCCCGGTTATCTGCGAGCCGGCCGGACAACTTCAGGACCGGCCAAACGAGGCCATCGCTGCTCATCACGCCGGAGATTGCCTGCTTCGGCTGACCGCTCCCGCCGCAGGCGGAGGACAGGGCCTGGTGCAGGAGTTGGTGATCCCCGTTCAGCATGATTGGTAAGCTCAGTCGACGAGCTCGTCGACCAGGCCGATATAGGCCTGTTTGGCTTCGTCCTGGCCCATTCCCTTGCGATCTTCCCAGGCGCTGTACTTTGCGCGAGCTCTTAGGTTGAGGCGGGAAGGCTTCTTGCCGGAGACGTCGCCTTCGGTCCCCTGTTTGTAGAGCCCGTAGAGATCGAGGAGGGTCTCATTGGAAGGGGCGGTGGAAAGAGTCTTGATCCGTTCGGCGGCTGATTCAAAATCTTCTTGCAAGCTCATGGGATATCCCTGTAGGTAATTGCCATTCCATTCAATAAACATCACTCTGCGTCCAGCGAAGACCACGGTATCAGAGTCGGCGTTGAGGACAAGAGGACGAGGCGATGAAAGAGAAGGGAAGATTGGAGATGAGCGCTCATACCGGTTGGAAAGCACGGATGATCGGCCATCTTCGGACCATCGCGCCGACGGTTCGCCATCAAATCGGGGCCCTGCAGGAGCCGACGTCGGTGCGCTGGCGGACCAAGATCCCAAATGAGTTCGGTGAGGAGATTACCCACTCCGGACGGTTCTGTGAGGTGGCAGGAGAGGATAC
>SKNI01000077.1 GCA_007120615.1 Myxococcales bacterium
AGGGCGCTGAAGAATTTGAGCATCAACAGGCTGGGATCGGCCGAGATCTCCTGGAGTTGATCGCGGGCCCGCTTTCGGACCACTCCTTCGTCGAGTCCCTCCTCGTCGGTGATCTCCTGGATCCGCTCCAATAACTCCGGACGCTGCAATACTTCGCGGTGGATGGCCTCCCGGGGCCGAGCGGTGGGACCGAGAATGACGTGGCGCTCTCGGCGGATAAACTCCTCTACCCTGGATCGCAACAATTCCGAGGCATCGGAGCTATCGGCGTTGGGATACTCCCGCAAAAAGTCTTTTAGATTGATGGCGCTGGAGACCTGCACCATGGGCTGGCCGAAGCGCAGAAAACTCTGCCAGAAGGTCTGAAAATAGTGGATGAATTTACGAAAGAACCCCGGGGACTGCACCGTTCCGAAGATATCGTCCAAAAAACTGGCCCGCCGAGGTTCCGGGCGTTTCTCCCATACGAGGAGCATGGGCATCACATAGATCGGCTCCTCCTGGCGGCCCTGGGCGCGAATCAGTCGATAGAGATAGGACTGACTATAAGCCAGGGCTTCTTCGGCGCTCTGACGAGGGCGCTCCAGAAAAAGAAGCGCCGAATGGCCGCCCCGTACCAGGACCTCCATCTGGCGCTCCGGTTGATGCTTTTGACGGCTGAGAAAGCGACCGAGAGCCGCAAAAAATCGCCGGAAAGGACGCAGGCTGATATCATTGGCCAGCCGGGCCAGGGGGAGATCGTGTTTTAGAAATGCATAATTGAAATACAGGTAGTCCAGACGGCTTCTGGACTTCATCACGTAGACCACCGTTCCCCGATTGTCGGCATCTTTAATATCATCAACCGAGCGGCGCTCGAATAATACGTGGGCGAAGAGCAAATTGGCCACAAATCTCCACCAACGGCTAAGACGGGCCAACATCGCCGACGGAAGAGGTCGCTCCACCATGCCCCGGGCCAGTTGTCCCTCTTCGGCCAGATTTCGGTCGTAGAGTTCGGCCTCCGATGCTTCCGCCAGATCTTGTTCCAGGACCGGCAACCCCTCCGGGAGCATCTCTTCGTAGGCGGGAGGACGGCTGCCCACTTCGGGGGGCGTCTCCTCCGGCTCCTGATTGTCCGGGTCTACATCCGGCTTCAAGGCTGATTCCTTCACGATCATAGGGGATCACTTCTGTTTCGTCGGCGGTTATAGTCTTGTCCCACCAGATCGGCAACCTTTCCAGATGGCTTTTGTTGCGCGCGCTCTAGGCCTGTGTTAATCCAATTTAGTGCCGTTTCGGGAGCGCCGTCCATTCCATTCGCGGTCATTGGGACCAACGAAGATGGACGGGGCATTAGTCCCCGCAGACAAGCTCATTGCACAGCCGACGCCTGCAGGGTGTCCCGGTGGAACCTTAGATTAGATGGAGAGCGCTTCATGATTTCCCTTCGCTCCCTGGTGTTATTGACCCTCATTCTATTCGTCATCCCCGCCTCGGCGTGGGCTTTTGATGATGATGATGATGAGATGACATTTGATATCGACGACGTCGAAGAATTTGACGATTACGACGACGATATGACCTTCGCCCCCGAAGACCTCGATGACAGCGCCTTCGATCCGGACGCTGATATCGAAGCGGGCCTCGACGTGGGGGTGATCGCTGTTCCCGGCGGCGCCCTCAACGATGCGCAGCGAAACGAACTTCAGGAGGTACTTCGCAACGCAGTTCGAAATATCCCCAATATCTCCACCTATGGGGATACGGACCTTCTTCCGGCTTTGATCGAGCGCGATCCCGACTATTGTACAAGAGAGTCGCTCTGTCTGGCCGGGGTCGGACGGGCCGCCAACGTCCAGCGCATCGTTCAGGCTCGAGTCGAGCAAGACGGTGGATCCTATCGACTCGACATCGACTATTTTGATGTCGGCGACCGACTCTTCGTCAATTATTTCTCCCGCTCCGGACTCAACTCCATGAACGCCGTTCACGAAGCCGTACAACCTGGGGTCAACGAACTCTTCGGCGTTCGCACTCCTCGGGGAGACGACGGTTTCGTCGATGACGCCGACGTCAACGTCCAGCGGGTCATGTCGTATGCCGCCGGTGGCCTCTCCGTTCTGGCTCTGGGAACGGGAATCTTTTTTGGCTCCCGGGTCTCCAGTCAGCAGGCCGAGGTCAATGCCTGGGAACGCGACGGCAATGATCGCTATCGCGACGTCACTCAGGCCGAAGCCTTAAATGTCCAGCGCGAGATGGAGGGCAATGCCCTGACCGCCAATGTGGCCTTCGGTCTGAGCGCCGGACTGGCAATCACCGCCGTACTTCTCTACATTCTTGATGCCGATGACGCCGAGTCCCGGGCCGCTGTGGAAGAGGATAGCTCCTGGTATCATACCGTGGAGATCTCTCCTCGCTGGGGCGAGGATGGACTGGGCTTCGGCGCTCGTTTTCGATTCTGAGTTCTTTGATAGCGAGCTTTTAACTGCATCAAATTGTATCAAGATGCATCGATGGCAGACGCATCCTCCAAGGATATGAACCATGAAAAAACATCTCTCCTTATTACTCGCCGCCGCATTATTCGGATTCGGTTTTGGATTGTTCACCGCCTGCGGCGTCGACCTCGATGTGCCCATCGCCGATGTCTATCCCTGCGATAGCGATGATGATTGCATCAGTCGTTTTGAATGCTTCCAAGGGTATTGCCACCCTGTGGGAACGACCGGCGACGGTCCGGGCGATAGTGGGGATGGAGACATTGACCCCGAGGAGTGCAATCCCGAAGAATTGGGAGAAGACTATCCCCTGGATCCCCCCCTCGATATTCAGGAGGTCTGCGACGGACAGGATAATAATTGCGACGGAAACGTAGACATCATCTTCTGCGGCGGCACCAGCGATTGTCCGTCCAACGCCACCGACGGGGCCGGCAACTCCGTACAATACGTCTGCAACGAAGGTCGCTGTGAAGCGCGGGCCTTCAACGCATTTGAGTGCCCCGGCGAGATTCCCTGCGTGGGCGGAGCCCTGGAAGTATGGGACGCAGAGTGTCATTGAGCGAATCATTCATTCGTAGCGAACCATAATGAGAAAAGGCCGCCCTTTCATCCGGAGGGGCGGCCTTTTCGTTATCAATCGGTGGAACCAATAAATGTCGCTCAGCCCCGAAATTTCTCCAGGGCGTCTTTGATCCGCTGCACGCCTTCGCGGATCTGCTCGTCTTCCATGGCATAAGAGAGTCGCAGACCGCCCGGTGCCCCGAAGGCCGAACCGGGAACCACGGCCACTTTGGCGTCTACCAATAAAAACTCGGTGAGCCGAAGATCGTCTGCAAAATATCCTTCTTCTTCGCTCTTCGCCGGGTCGATAAACTCAGAAAAGTCGGGAAAGACATAAAAGGCGCCCGATGGCATGGGACACCTCACTCCATCGATGGAGCGAAGGGCATCGACGATGAGATCGCGACGGCGCTGAAACGCAGCCCGCCTCTCGGCCAGAATCGCATCATCGAGACGAAGGGCCTCCAGGGCGCCGTATTGCACAAAGGAGGTGGCGTTAGAGGTGGACTGACTCTGCAGCGTTCCCATCGCCTTGATCACTTCTCTGGGCCCAATCGCATATCCCAGGCGCCATCCCGTCATCGAATACGTCTTGCTAAATCCGTTGAACGTCAGCACCCGGCCGTCCAACTCGGGAGCCACCGCCACAAGATCGGGAGCGACCTCGGCATCGAAATACAATCGGTCGTACATCGCGTCGTACATCACCACCACATCGGGAAAATCGGCCAATACGGCGGCCAGATCCTGCAGCTCTTCTGCTGAATACGTCGAACCCGTGGGATTGGAGGGAGAACACAGAATCAGCCCCCGGATCTCTTCCTTCTCCAGGGCCCCCCGAAGTACGGAAGGCTGCAATTTATAATCTCCCTCCCGGGTGGTCGACAGGATCACCGGTTCGGCACCGGCCAGATGCAATTGCGCCGGATAACTCACCCAGAAGGGAGCGGGGATCAACACCTTTTCACCGGCATCAAAAAGCACCTGGGTGGCATTGAACAGGGCCTGCTTTCCGCCGACTGTAATGATCACCTCATCGGCCTCCACCTCCCGATTTCGCCTGCGATAATCATCGGCCACGGCCGTACGCAACTCCGCCAGCCCCGACGCCGGTGTATATCGAGTCTTTCCCTCGTCGATGGCTGTCTTTGCGGCCTCACAGATCTCTTCGGGAGTATCAAAGTCAGGCTCGCCCGCTCCGAAACTGATGATGTCGATCCCTTCCGCCTTCATCGCTTTGGCTCGCGCGGTGATGGCAAGAGTCGGGGAAGGGGCTACTCGTTGTATACGCTTACTCAATCGAATCACGGTCGGCCTCGATGGTTGGTGAGATTGGTCTAACTTCTGGGATAACAGTAATAGATTAAGGGATCGACCCCCCGGATCACTCCGAAAACTTCGCTTTAAGGGCCTGCTCGACATGTTTCGGTACCTGATCGGTGACGGCCCCTCCAAAGCGGGCCACTTCCTTGACCAGACCGGAGCTCACATAAAAGTGGGTTTCTTCGGTCATCATAAACATCGTCTCAATCGTATCATTGAGCTTGCGATTCATATTGGCCATCTGAAGCTCATATTCAAAATCGCTGACCGCCCGAAGTCCCCGCAAGATCACCTTGGAGTTGACCCTCTTGGCATAGTCCACCAGAAGTCCCTCAAAGGTATCCAACTGTAGACGGTCTTCACCGGGAAAAGACTTTCGAATCAAGTCAATGCGCTCCTCGGTGGTAAACAGCGGGGTCTTGCGAACGTTGATAGCGATTCCCACGATGATCGTATCAAATACCCGAAGCCCCCGCTCGATAATACTGATATGACCGTAGGTCAGGGGATCGAAACTGCCAGGATAGATTGCGATACGACTCATGAAAAACCTTATCAAGGTGCTAAAAACAGTCGTCACCACCGGTGATGATGCCAGGATGACGAGGTCAACTTCTGTTCACGTCGTCATAGGCCAGGCGTCGAAAAAAGACCAGACGCGTGGTTCCATATTCTCGCTCATCGACCACTTCAAAGCCCGCCACCCTGGGAAGCTCCTCATCCACCCCGGACTCCCACACCACCAGCGCCCCGGGGGTGACCGTTTCAGTCTGTCCAATCATCGCTTCCAACCCCCGAGCCGCACGATCCGAGCCGTAGGGGGGATCAAAAAAGAAAAGATCCGGAGTTCCCGTTACCGTCGTTACCAACCCCTCGATAAAATCCGATCTCTTCACCGTCGCCCGTTGCTCCACATCCACGCGCCGCACATTCTCTTCGATCGTCTCGATCGCTTCCTTCGAGACATCGAAGAAATAAGCCTTCTCTGCTCCCCGGCTCAACGCCTCCAGCCCCAGAGCCCCTGTTCCGGCAAAGGCGTCCACGACCACCGCCCCCTTTAGATCACCCAACATGGAGAAGAGAGACTCTCTCACCCGATCTCCGGTGGGCCGGATCGAATTACTGGTCGGACTCTTCAACCTCCGTCCTCGTGCCGTTCCTGCGATAATGCGCATCTCTTTTACTCCCTATTCGTGAAGTTCG
>SKNI01000502.1 GCA_007120615.1 Myxococcales bacterium
AGGGGGCCATCGATTCGGAGGCTGAGACCGGTGAGGCCGGTATTGTGAAGCTCTATTCGCTGTAGGAGGTGACCATCCTTGATGAGCAGGATCTCCGAGGGTCGGTCATCGAGGGCGATGGCGGCGCCGACTCCAAAGGGCCGGGACTCCACACGGTCGAGTCCGGAGACGCGCCACCCCTCCTCGCGAACGGAAGTTTTGTGGAAAGGATAGATCGCCTCGTCGGGCGTCAACGATTGCGGCGAGGCCTCCCAGCGGCCGATATTTTCGCGAATCAGTTCGATGCGCTCAAGCTCGGTCTGGAGACGCTCGTCTTCTGGCACCGCCGAGAGAAATTTCTCCATCCGAGAGTCGAAGTCGGTATAGGCGTTGATCTCCCTGAGTTGCTGCAGCAAGGTCAAATAATCCAGGCGGTCCCGATAGAGAAGCCAGGACTCCAGAGTGGCCTCTTCCAGAAGGTCGTGAAGTTCGTGCCAGGCTTCGTCTTCCACAAAAGCGCTCTGCGAGAGGTTTGTGGTCAGGCGGCTGGAATCGACGATGGCCGTGGCAGGCCAGAAACGAGTGGGTTGCGCGTCGGTGTCGATGAGCACGCCGTGCTGCATGACGTGAGTATGTAGCTTTTGACCTCTGTCGCGAACGCCCAATACACCGCTTTCTGTGGGGCCCTCGAAAGTGACCGCTCCGTAGGTACCGTGGGGAAGCTCAAGCCCGTCGCTGATCACCTCTCCGTTGACCAAAAGCGTCCGCCGACAAAAGCGACAGCGCTCCTTGAGCAGATCAACCTCGCCCTGGATGCCACCGACGCGCTCGATGAACCGAGAGACCGTCCGCCACTGAACCCGCCGGCGAAGGTAAATCCTGGTGACCCAGGGAACGTCGCCCTCAGGCTCTACCTCCAACTCCGAGATCTCCCCGCCGACAATGCAGACGCCGTGGGGATTTTCTCCGGCCACCTCGATGGTAAACTCCCGAAGCCCCAACCCCCGGGCGGAGCTGGCACCAATGGCGAGGTGTCTAAGCGCCCGACGGCGATCATCGGTCCTGTGGGAGAAGGGGGCCGAATATAAGTCTTCAAAACTACGAAGAGCTTCTCCGTCAAAGATGGCCACCACCTCGTTGACACCGATGCCGAATTCAATGGTCTCGGCCCCCAGCAAATGAGCGGCTTTGACGAATTCCAGAAGGTAGTGATGCCTGCTGGGAAGCTGGAAGTCCTGCAGCTTCTCCCGGGCCATCTTCTCGTCGAGGATGAACCCGCCGCCGCCCACGGCTTTGCCCACTCTCAGGTTGTGCGCTGGCTCTTTTATAACGGCTCTCTCTAACGGCAGTATCCGTGCTCCCGGTCGATTCACTTGTAGCATAAGGTCGAATCGGCCTCGACGCATTTCTGGTCGAGGTTCTGGGCGGGCAACAAAAAAGGGCGCCGCTCTCGATGAGAACGACGCCCTGCCATCACTTCTGTGGGAAGTGCTGGTTATATGTCAGGAGTTCAGTCCACAACTACGGTCAGCGGACCATCGACGTTATTGCTGCGGTCGGGATCGTTGACCCGTTGGTCTTCGTCGAGCTGGATCCAGCTCGAGTAGGTTCCCGGTGCTACGTCAGGAAGCTCACCGCTAATCACGCGTGTTTCACCGGCGTCCAGACCATCAACAAACTCGAAGGCGTCACCAATAATATTCGGGTCGTCGACAGGAGGCGCATCAGGGCGATCGAGGAAATAATCGGCGAAAAAGCCGCTCGTTTCTCCGGGGCCGTTATTTCTCATTTCCACCGTCCAGGTGATGGTCGAACCGTCGACATCCACATAGAAGTCGAGGACTTCCAGATCTACTTCGAGATCGACATAGTCAAACGACTCCGGTCCGGCCACGTTATTGGTCATATCGGGATCATTGAGAACACCGGTATGATCAGCGAGCGCATAGGTGTCATAAGTGCCGGTTGGCAGTCCGTCGACTGTGCCAAAGTTACTGACGGTATCCGTTGCGCCGGGAGCAAGAGTCAGAGTCTCCGATTGGAAAGGGTCATCTCCTACGGTGGGTTCTCCGCCGGGCTCAAAATAGAGTCCCACTTCGAAATCAGTGGCTTCTTCCGGTCCGTGATTGGTTACTTCAACAGTCCAGGTCAGTACAACGCCGTCAAGCTCCAGGAAGAAATCGGTAATTTCGATATCGGAGCCGGTCGCGCCATTACCACCGTTGTCATCAGCGAAGGGAAAGGTACCCGAGGTTCCGTCGTCGCAGGTTACGGTACCGGTGTCGTCGCCGTTATCGGTTACGGTGCAGCCAGTTCCGCCGCTGTCACCGTCGGAGATAACTACCGAGCTTCCGTCGGGGCATTCCAGAAGGTAGGTGCCGTCCTGATTGTCTTCTACGGTGCAGGGCTCGGCGGGATCGACGCCGGTTCCGTCGCCGGAGATATACGCTTCGGTGTCGTCTTCACAGATGATCCTGGCTGCGT
The DNA here is from genome assembly GCA_007120615.1 of Myxococcales bacterium. Classification (GTDB taxonomy): domain Bacteria; phylum Myxococcota_A; class Bradymonadia; order Bradymonadales; family Bradymonadaceae; genus SKNI01. The sequence goes on from SKNI01000502.1 coordinate 2,464, forward strand.
CGTCGTCTTCGGGGACTACGGTACAGCTAGTGCCGGCCGGACCTTCGGGGCCTTCTTCGCCTTGCTCGCCCTGAGGACCTTCGGGGCCTTCTTCGCCTTGCTCGCCCTGAGGACCTTCGGGACCTTCGGGACCTTCTTCGCCTTGCTCGCCCTGAGGACCTTCGGGACCTTCTTCGCCTTGCTCGCCCTGAGGACCTTGCTCGCCCTGAGGGCCTTCTTCGCCGCTGGTGATCTCAAATTGTGACCCGTCATCGCAGGTCAGTGTGGCGGTTCCGTCGCCGTGATCTTCGACGGTGCAGCCGGAGCCATCATCACCGTGAGGCACATCCACGACGGTTCCGTCGGGGCAGGTGACCGTGGTCATTCCGTCGGTCTCTGCGACACTACACATCTCCTGCTCCGAGTCGCCACCACAGGCGACAGCGAAGAGAAGGAGAAAACTCGATAGCAAAAATAACATTTTCGAACGCATGCTCAACTCCTTAAAAACAATGATATAAACAGTGCCTGCAAACGACAGAATTAGGTCTGATCAATAATTACCTTTTCCAACCTCATTTTTCTGTCACGCCACCGGTATATCAAATGTAGTGCAATATGCCAAGGTGTCGGTCTTATACCTACATAACCAAGAACCGACCACTTTCCAGTACGCCAACCCACGAGAACCGATCACTTTCCAGTTTGCCAACCCTCAAATGTGTTAAATCCATAAATAGATGGCGTTGCGAGCCTCGAACCACTTTGTCCTTCTCGACGTTCAGATGACCCGTAACCGTCGAAATTGACGATATGGGGTAATCCGGAACGCCTGCTATTGAGGTAAATTAAGATTTAGGCGTAAGCGTCCTGTGGAGTGGTAGGTTCGCTTCGAGTCGCTCAGAAGTTGAGCTGCAAAATAGGCAGATCAAAGCTCTCGGGGATGTCCCGCTCGATCCATTTGACGGAGTTCGGTCTGTCCGCGTCAGCCGAGGTTGCTGCGATGGGCTCGCGATCCTGGCCCAGCACCACCAGCGCTCCGACTCCAGCGCCGATGACGACCCCGCCAGCGGTAAATTGGGGAATGATCCAGAGACTCAGATCTCGCCCGCTCAACAGCCACAGTCCGGTGCCGGCGATGGCTCCGATGGCTCCCCCGGAGAGCGAATAATTGAGGATGGTCCACCCGATCGCAGGCAACTCTTCCTCCTCGATGGGGTCGGCCTGCTGGTATAAGACGTCCTGGGAGGTGCCGCTTCGATACGTGTCGGAAGCCTCCTCTTGTGCCGAGACGGTGCCGGGAAGCAAAAGGGCGAAGGCCAGTGTTACGACCGCTAATAATGATACTGCTCTGGACAACATTTTCGTCCTCCTGTGAGTTGGCGCGCGCGTCGACAGATGGACCGCGCTCTCTCAAATCTAGGAGTGGAGGATGAATCGCAAAATAATCAGCAAGCTCAATTCGAAAACCGGCCCGGCAGCAATAAGCCAACCCATAAATGTGTAAATTTGTACATTTACACGGTTGGCGTACTGGAAAGTGGTCGGTTTTCGGGGTTGGCGTGGTGGAAAGTGATCGGTTCTCCAGGTCGGCACCCCTGTCATCTATCTTGCGGCAGCGAGTGGTCTCGTGATAATTCGCGGTCGTGTACTAAGCTATGAGTATTCGAGGTATCCCGTTGCTATTTCAAACTCCCAGCCATTATTTTCTGTGCTCCGGCCTAGCCGACGGGTATTCGCTGCTCAACGCCTTTGACCAGGCGCTCCTGGCGGCCGGGGTGGGAGATACCAACCTGGTTCGACTCAGCTCCATTCTCCCGCCGGCATGTCAGCGGGTGGAGCCCTTTGAGTTGCCCGGGGGATCGCTGGTCCCGGTGGCCTACGCCAAAATGACCTCGTCGAAACCCGGGGAGACCATCGCCGCGGCGGTGGCCATCGCAATCCCCGAGGACCCTTCTCTTCCGGGGCTGATCATGGAGCACCACCAGAGCGCTCCGTTAAGTGAGGTCCTGGCCGAAGTTCGAGAGATGGCACTCCAGGGGATGAGCCATCGAAAACGGAACGTGGCCGAGGTCCTGGCCATCGGAAGCGAGCATATCGTGGAGCGCCACGGGGCGGCCTTCGCCGGAGTGGTGCTGTGGAATCGACCCGGAGCAATTCGATGAGAGACAACGAAGACGTGGTCTACGACACCCACGGGCCCCGGTTTGCCGAGGCGACCGGGTCGCTTCGTCGTAGCGCGGTGGTTCTTTTTGGAGCTTGCTACGATGGAACGACCTCCTTTCGTCCCGGCGCCCGCTTCGGGCCCGACGGCCTGCGTGCGGCGAGTCTGGGGCTGGAGACCTATTCACCGGAGCAGGATCTGGATATCTGCGAGGATATCGACCTCGTAGATCTTGGAAATCTGGAAATACCCACCGGAGCTCCGGCCCCGGTAGTCCACGCCATCACCTGGGCTGTAAGAGACATTCTGGCCGCCGGGGCCCGGCCGTTTTTGCTCGGCGGAGAACACAGCGTCTCCATCGGCGCCATTCGAGCGTTCGCCGAGGTTTATGCCGACGTGACCCTTGTGCAGATCGACGCTCACGCCGATCTGCGGGCTGATTATCTCGGCGAACCTCTCAATCATGCCTGTGTGATCCGTCGAGCCCTGGATATTCTTCCTTCGGAGAACGTTCTTCAGGTGGGCATTCGCTCCGGTACTCGTCTGGAATTTGACGAACTCAAAAAGTCCAATCGTCTGGTCTCTCCGGAGGCAAAGTTCCTCCAAGAGCGCCTCGCCGAGACCAGCGGGCCCATTTATCTGACCGTAGATCTCGACGTCTTCGACCCGGCGGTGATGCCCGGCACGGGGACCCCCGAGCCCGGCGGGATCGACTGGAAGACCTTCGCCGAACTCCTCTCCGTGATTCCCACCAGACGGCTTCTAGCCGCCGACGTCGTGGAACTCGCCCCCCAACTCGATCCCACGGGCTGTTCTTCGGTACTGGCCGCCAAAGTCGTGCGAGAAGTCGCCCTGAAGCTGGGCCTTAAAGAGTAAGGAAAATCATGACCGACATCCGCTCGTTTATCGACGACCACTTCCATCACTTCAACGCCCGGGAACTCAAGGCCGCCGCCC
>SKNI01000221.1 GCA_007120615.1 Myxococcales bacterium
AGGGGATCCTCTGCGGCACCATCGAGGACGGCTGCGGTCTGACTCTCGAATGCGACACCTTCTGCGCCGAGCAGGTCGCCGTCGGCGATCAGCACGCCTGCGCCATGGGCTCGGGCGCCATCAAATGCTGGGGACGAAATAATCGCGGCCAACTCGGCGTCGGTGACACCAGCCAGCGCTCCAATCCGGCAGATGTGATCCAACAGGACGGCTCCCTTCTGCAACACGTAGTTTCGATCTCCACGGGCACCAACAACACCTGCGCCCTCTTTGAAGACACCTCCGTTCGCTGCTGGGGTCTCGGTGGCAACGGCCAACTCGGGGTGGGCTCTACAGTGGACAGCAACGTCGCCTCCAGCCGCGCGATCTTTGAGGGCGCCGTCAAAATCGACACCGGCGAGTCTCACTCCTGTGCCCTGGTCGTCGCCATCGACCCCGACGACCTGGTCAATAACGACATCGAAGATCTCGACCTGCAGCCCCCCGGCTGGATCGAATGTTGGGGACATAATAATTACGGCCAGATCGGTAATCCCGACCTCGATTACGGCGCCACCGTCGGGGTACCGGACCGGGTTCACCTGCCCGATGGCTACGTCGCCTTAGATATCGAACTGGGCGCCAATCACTCCTGTGCCCTGCTCCAAAACGAAGATGATATGGAAGAGTCGGTCTGGTGCTGGGGCCGAAATCGCTTCGGCCAGATCGAGTCCCTGCAGCCCAATTACGACAATTATACCGATGATCCTCCTCTCGCGTTCGCCGCGGAGACCAACAGCGCCTCTCTGGACAGCCTCACCCGGATCAATCAGCCCACACGACTTGATTACTCAGCACTTCTCAATGGCACAAATCCTGAGCCCCTCTGGGTCTCGGCCGGTGCCGATTATACCTGCATCCTCGACGCCAACGAGGAGGAGGCTTTCTGCTGGGGCGTTTTCACCACCCCTCCTCGCAACGAGTCCCCCTGCCCTGTGACGCTGGATATGCCCACCCGCGCTGGAACCCAGGATGGTATGGCCCTCTTCAACATCGAGCCCAAAACCAGGGAGGCCAACGCTTGCTCCGTACTTCCCGATCTCGACTCGGTGGCCGACACCGCTCTCACCTTCCCGGTCATTCGCTACACCCTCGCTAGTAACGGCACTCACAACTTCGCCGAAGCCTACGTCACCGAGGTGGCCAACGAGCCCTTCCGATTTAGCATCCGTGATTCCCCGGATCTCAGTGGTAGCGACGCCGATGCCCTCTCTCTTCTGGAGGTCCAATCCGGCGCCAATCACCTCTGCGCCATCATCGAGCTTCCCGCTGAAAACTACAGCCGAAGCAATGTCTACTGCCTCGGCGACAACCGCTCCGGGCAATTGGGTGACGGAAACGACAATAGCTGGCCCTACGCTCGTCAGGTCAACCGCGACGTCAACGACAACCGGGTCATCGCCACCCAGATCGCTCTGGGGCTTAACCTCTCCTGCGCTCTGATGGTGGATAATAACGTCAAGTGCTGGGGCAGCAATGCCCACGGCCAGATCGGAAACTCCGCCCTGGACAACGACAACTCCTTTCGACCCTTTGACGTCCGCCTCAACGTCGCCGACTGAGGCTTGGTTCAGGCTAGCGAGCGCTTTGCTTTAGAATCTCGCAAAACCGCCACACGTCCTCAAAGGTATTGTATAGAGGAACGGGGGCGATCCGGATCACATCAGGCCGTCGATAATCACAGATCACATCGGCGGCCTGCAGGCGCTCATAGAGCGCTTCTCCTCGCCCCGGGGCCAGAATCGAGACCTGACAGCCGCGACTTTTTTGGTCCTTCGGGGTGATCACTTCGAAATGGTCTCCGGGGATCTGGTCGATGAGCTCCGAGAGATAGCCCGTCAATCGTTGGCTCTTCTCTACCAACCGGTCCATGGTGGCCTCGGAGAATAGCTCCAACGACGCTCGGAGAGCGGCCATCGACAAGATCGGAGCGTTGCTTAACTGCCAGCCGGCGGCGCCCTTCTGGGGCACGAAGGTAGGTCCCATCTCAAAGCGCGACTCCGGATCGGTGCCCCACCAGCCGGCAAAGCGCGGCAACTCTGGCGACTCTCCGTGGCGCTCGTGGACGAAGATCCCGGCCACCGCCCCTGGACCGGAGTTTAAATATTTATAGGAGCACCAGGCCGCAAAGTCCGGGCCCCAATCGTGCAATCTCAACGCTACATTTCCGGCGGCGTGGGCCAGATCAAAGCCCACCTTCGCCCCCGCTGCATGGCCGGCCTCGGTGATGGCCTCCAGGTCAAAGAATTGACCCGTATAATAATTGACCCCGCCGAATAAAATCAGCGCCACCTCGTCCCCCTCGACCTCGATGGCCCGCAGAATATCCTCGGTGCGAAGATGTCTCTCCCCCTTTCGGGGCACCACCTGAACGATGGCCTCTCGAGGATCAAAACCATGAACCCGAGCCTGACTCTGCACCGCGTAGAGATCCGATGGAAAGGCCCCGCCCTCGATGAGGATCTTAAATCGGTCTTCTGTGGGCCGATAAAATGTAGTCATCAACAGGTGCAAATTGGCAGTCAATGAATTCATGGCCACCACCTCCGAGGGCTTTGCGCCCACGAGCTCGGCCAGCGGCTCTTCTAAGAGCTCGTGGTAGCTATACCAGGGAGCGGAGCCCCCGAAGTGGCCCTCCACGCCCTGCTCGGCCCACTTCTCCAACTCCTCCGTGAGCGCATCTTTGGTCGCCCTGGGCTGCAGCCCCAGCGAATTCCCACAGAGGTAGATGACCTCATCACCGGCCTGATTGGTGGGAATATAAAACCGCTCCCGAAAGGAGCTCAGGGGATCTTCTCGATCCATTTTCTCGGCCACCGACCGCTCATTACCAATCATTGAATTCTCTCCAGAGGATATAAAATCGGCCGCGAAGGCGCGGCGTCCATGATAAAACGTGGTACCTGCAGATCCAGGGCGAATCCACTGTCTGCAAGCTCTTCAGGAAGCCGGATCATCTCGGTGATGGTCCGAGCCCGGCTTTCCTCGGAGGGCGTCTCATCGGGCCGGATACCGAAGAAGAGATGATGGTTGGGAACCGTTCCCCCATCAACCTCTCGGTCCACCGAGGGAAGCTCCACCAGCAGATGATCACAGCTCACTTCTCGAAGCCACCGCATCGCTTCGGTCGTAAAATAGGGGGGATTCGTGCCGCTATGATCGCCCAGGGTGCGGCCCAATTCGTCGCTCTTTGCTCGAATCACCAGCGCCTGCAGAAATCGCTCACCGAGACCTGCGGCCGTTCGGGCTTCTTGTAGGTCGGCTGCGCAGATCACCTGATCCTGATCGTCAGAAAGACCGTCATAGGTCTCGGACGTCGTCCCCAGGGCCCGGCATGGCACCGTCAAAAGCCCGGCTGGCAAGAGCGGCTTGAGCCTGATCTCACCCACCGATATCCGCTCTTTCGTGATGTGGCCCACCCCCTCGGTGTGAGTCGCATTTCCGTGGGCGATAAACTCCACCACTTCGCAATTGACGCTCCCACCGCGTCTGCGATCGCCCACAAAATCACCGCCTTCCACAGCCTCAGCGCGAGCCCGGGGCATCCCGAATGCTCGAGGCTGAGGGCCGTAAAAATCAAGGGGCACCGCCAACTCCACCGGCCTCGTCACATCGACCCGGAAGCATTCGCCGGCCCACTCCACGGTGAGCTTCATCGCCGCGGTCCCCATCATTTCAATTCATAGCCGACCGAACGGCTGTGAGCTCGGCTGGCGTCGGTCTCAAACTTCTCCCGGCTCTCTCCGAGCCACTCCAGAGCGGTGCCGGAGAGCATCCGTTCTTTGATTTTCGGATCGAAATCCAACGACTCGATAAGGGTACCTGGCACGTGTTCGCCAAGCACGAAGGGATAGTCGCTTCCCAGGGCCAGTCGGTCCGCTCCGAATTTTTTGACCAGCAACCGCAACATGTCCGGATCGTGGACCAGGGTGTCGAGATAAATCTTATCTACCAGATCTCGGGGATGGGTCTTGGTTCGCACCTGACAGAGGTCGGGGCGCGTCTCAAAGCCCCAGTCGACGCGGCCCAGAGTGGCCGGAAAGGAGCCTCCCCCGTGAGCAAAGGCAAAGCGAAGATCAGGGTATTTTTCGATCACCCCACCCATCATGAGCGAGCAGATCGCTCGGGAGGTCTCCGCCGGCATACTCACCAGCCAGGGAAGCCAATAGTCGCAGAGATCGTCCATCCCCATCATATCCCAGGGGTGAACGAAGACGCAGGCTCCCAGCTCTTCGGCGGCCTCCCACAGGGCGTCAAACCTCGGCGCGTCCAGGTTGGTGCCGTTGATATGGGTGCCCACCTCCACGCCGCAGAGCCCGAGCTCCGTGACGCAGCGCTCCAGCTCCTTGATCGAGCGCTCCGTATCCTGCATCGGCAACGTTCCCAGGCCGGCAAAGCGCTTTGGATTGTCGTCGACGACCCCGGCGATATGTTCGTTTAAAATCTTCGACAGGTCATGGGCGTCGGCGGCCTTCGCCCAGTAGCTGAACATCACCGGCACCGTCGACAATACCTGCACATCGACGTGATGCTCGTCGCATTCCTCCATGCGAACCCGCGGATCCCACACATTGGGGTCTACGTCGCGAAAAAACTCATCGCCCTTCATCATCCGCGCCGAGCATCCCGGGCAATCATGGTCGAGACGAATAAAGCCTCCGTAGCCGTATCGATCCTGTAAGTCCGGCCAGGTTTCGGGAAGAATATGCGCGTGGATATCGATCTTCATCGGCTCTCACAGGGTTTGAGAAAGAAAGTTATTCACCAACCAGACATCCTGCCCGATCATTGCTCCAGATAGGCTCCGCAATTTCCACAGGTCCGCTTTTCATCGTCGGCCCAGAACCCCTTAATCGCCGCCCCCAATTGCTCCACGATATCGGTGAGGTAGAAAAACTCCTCGTGAAGGATCTCGCCGCACTCCTCGCAATACCACCGAAGCCCGTCGTTATCGCCTTCCTGACGCTTATGCTCGATGACCAGACCGATCGTATCGGCACCCCGCTGCGGAGAGTGGGGAACCATCGACGGGAGCAAAAAGATATCTCCCTCGCCGATGACCACATCCCGGTGCTCTCCGTCCTCCACGATCTTAAGAGTCATCTCTCCTTCCAGTTGGTAGAAGAACTCCTCGCTGGGGTCGATATGATAGTCCTTTCGCTGGTTGGGTCCGCCCACCACAAAGACCATAAAATCGGTGTCCTCCCAGATCTTTTTATTGCCCACGGGCGGCTTAAACGCCTCGCGATTCTCTTCGATCCAATTCTTGAAATTAAGGGGGGGCATCATCTTGCTCATGGGAAAACCTCCGGACCAGGTTTTTAAGGAGCGCGAACAGGGGCGTTCGCATCGAGTCAAAAGCGTTACGGATAAGAGAGTTTGCGGTTCCCCGCTATACAAGCGGGATGGCCGAAATATGTCAAGGTTCGAGCGTCCACAAGCTCAACTCGGCTGCGGCTCACCAACCTCTTCGGATATACGCTCATCCACTGCTCCGTCTTCGCCGCCGACAAAGCGCTG
>SKNI01000491.1 GCA_007120615.1 Myxococcales bacterium
CCGGGGTGATGGTGCTGTATTCGTCAGGGATTTCAGCGCGATCGGTGACCGCCCTGAAATTGAGATTGGAGCAATTGCCAATAACCGAGGGGGATTCACTTGTGAGGGCGGCGGGCCTGCGGTACACTTCCGACGTAAATCCATCCGGTCCAATGGCAGGGCAGGTGCCCATGGATGGTGGCCCGCGCTGCGTGGAAGCCCACCGTCTTGGTGGGGCCTGGCTTGAGCGGCCGCTCGGAAAAGCGAGGAGTGCAATTTCGTGTCAAAATCTGCAGATAATACACCGCCGGCGCCTTCGACTCTTGATGAAGAAAGTGACGTCATCGAGTTGACTGAAGAAGTTCAGGCCAAAGTTGCAAGTTCCGACGACAGCGAGGAACTCGATTCGTTAGCTCTGGAGATGCCTGAGTTTAAGGTTCCCAGTGCCGATAACGGTGAGCCCGAGGAACACAAAGACGAGCCCCAGGAAGCTACCACACAGCGTCTCTCGGCAGAGGCGTTACGGGAAGCGAATTTCGCGGACGCTCGTTCCTTTGTCGATGACGAGGTGGGAGAAGATTCCGCTGAGGATGGGCCGCAATATGATCGCCAGGCGATGGTCAAGACCATTCAGATGGATGCCATTGATCGATCGACGCTGGGAGAGCTGGCCCGAAATCGTGAGAGTCACGACGAAGACCTCCTGGAGGATGCCCGCTTCTCGCCGGAGATTATCGCCCGGCCACCGGCCGTGCTTGTGAAGAAATGGCGAGAGGGGTTGCCCGGTGGCGTAATCTCCATCGTTGGGGAATCTCCTGGCGTTGAAGCGGAGCAACCAAGCGATGAACCTGCCACTCTTCCGGAATTGCCGGCGGAGGAGCCGGAGTCAGAAGAAGAGGGTGAATCCACGGAAGTCGTTGATGTGGAAGAGGAGGTCGACCCGGTAGAGGAGACAGAGAAGTCCGAGGACGACCAGGTCGACGACGAATCGGAGATCGCCGTTGTTGATAAGAGCGACGAAGCCATCGAGTTGGAGTTGGGCTCGGACGCCATCGAATTCGATGAGGAATTGATCGAACTCGAAGAGGATAATGAACCCGATCCCGAACCTGCTGAAGCTCCCCAGAAGCCATCACCTCCCAGGGAGCCAAAGGAAGCCAGGCCCAAGTCCGAAAGCAAGGAAGGTGGTGACTCCGAGATGAAGGGGTTGGTCAAAGAACTGCTGGACGAACGAAAAGAAGAGAAAGAAACCAAGACCAAGCGGCTGCGTCCCCGGGATATCTGGTTTCAGGAAGTGTTTACGGAAGAATTTTTGCGCACTGTTCCCGCCAATATCGCAGAGTTGACGGATCTGGAAGCCGACTTCATTGCAAAGAGTTTAAAGCTCAAAAAGAAGTCGCGAATTCTCGATCTGGCCTGCGGGTATGGACGCCATTCCTTAGAGCTCGCCGAACGAGGCTATGAGATGGTGGGCCTCGATCTTTCGATGCCGCTATTACAACGAGCGCTCGCCAAGGCGCAGGAACGATCGCTGAACGTCAAATTTATCCACGGCGATATGCGAGAGCTCAACTTTTCCGGGGTCTTTGACGGTTGTTTTATCTGGGATACTTCCCTGGGATATTTCGACGACCGTATGAACCTTCGGGTCTTGCAAGGAGTACAGCGGGGCTTGAAAACAGGAGGGCGCATCTTGATTGACGTGATCAATCGAGATTATGTGGTCCGTCAAACCCCGACCAGGATGTGGTGGGAAGGAAAAGGCTGCATTTTTCTGGAAGAAAGTGAGTTTGAGTATCAAACGAGCACTCTTCATGCCAAGCGCTCCTATATCTACGAGGACGGAACTCCTCCCCTGGAGCAGAATAGTTACGTGCGCCTCTACAATGTCCACGAATTAAGGCAGATGCTGCATGTGGCAGGGTTTAAGGTGCTCGAGGTCAGCGGTGAGCGTCACCACAAAGGTTATTTCCTCGGTGCGGCCAGTCGACGAATCATCGTGCTCGCCGAAAAACGCATCAAGAAGAAGAAGAGAACCGAAACCAAGTGATTCCCGGCAGATGCCGGGACATATTCGGGGATAAAATAAAAATGGCGCGACGAACCACTTAAAAGGGTCGTCGCGCCTGTTTTTTTTGTGTTCTGGGATTACTCGGGGACTTCTCGATCATCGACCGAGGAGACGACCAAAAGACCATCTTCGGTGGAGATAAAGCCGTGAGCCATCTGCTCATAGAGGCCCTCAAAGAGGTATTCCTCGCCGACCTGAAGTCGAGCCTGTCGCAGAAACGAATTGGGGTAGCCCACGACCAAGAGCCGGCGGTCGTCATCGATATGGTCTGTGATCAGAAGATGGGGCTCCAGGCAGGTCTCTCCCCGTTGACGAGCCCGGCGAGGATCGCAATCGCCGCGAATCTCAGCGATCGTCCCCCGGACTTCGACCTCTTCATCGAGGTATTTGTCGCGATTTCCGACAATGCCTTCGACGCGAAGGGAGCCGTCTTCGTTAAATTCTTTGATCTCGAAGGCCGATGCCGGAGGAGGGGAAGGAAGATCTACCACCGCAGGTGGCAGATCGGGGTCCGGAGGAAATTCATCGGCAGGGATCTCTGGACCTTCTGCTTCACAGGCTACGAAAGAGAGAGCCAGAAGTGCAACGATCGAAAGACTAATAAGGCGCATGATAACTAACCTCGGCCCCGAATAGAGGCGTGTCTGTTGGAGCGGCGTTTATTTCCGTGCCTGCTCGGCGGTAATGGTGTTTCCTTCCCAGTCCTGGCCGTTTAACGCGGCGATGACGTCGTCGAAATAATCTCTTCGGACGTGAACAAAGGAGTAGGAACTCTCTACATTTATCTTTCCAAAGTCCTCAGGATCCATTCCAGACATATAACATAGCATATCGACGAGGTCCTTTGCAGAGTCAAAGGCGTTTCGACCGATGTTCAAATACATCTTGCGGGTATCCGAGGGGGGTTCGATGTCGGAAGCGACGGGAGCGATTTCCTCTTCGTCCTTTGCCTGCTCCACGGCAACTGCGGGGGCGGTCTCCTCGGAACGCGATGATCCACGGCGACGGCGCCGGGAGGTCGAGGATGTTTTTTCTTTCTTGCTAGCCGAACGGGGAGCCGGCTTCTCGTCGACCTCCTCGGGCTCGGGCTTTTCTTCGGTCGGAGGAGCTGCTTTTTCTTCAACTTGAGGTGCCGCCTGGGGCGGAGCGCTTATAGCGGGACCGCGGCCGTTGAGAGGACGCTCAATCTCTCCATCTATAACCTGTTCGGCCAGGGCCAGGAGTCGGGCGATGAACTTAACCCGATCGATGGGCTCATCGATCTCTTTTTCTCCGGCCAATAACTCTTCACCCAGGTGGAGATGCCCACCGTAAGGAAGTTGGTCGAAGCCGTCTAATTTATCGTTGAGTTCGAAGAGGGAGCGGCGCTGGCGTACGGCCATAATTTCTTTGGTGGTAGGCAAGGTCTTTTCCTTAAGATTGACGTCGTACATCTTTCGAACTTGAAAGAAGGTAGCAATTTCGGTGGGGGCGATAAGGCTGATGGCCTTGCCCTTTTTGCCGGCTCGTCCGGTACGTCCGGTGCGGTGGATATAGACCTCCGCGGAGTCGGGCAGGGTGTAATTGATCACGTGACTGAGGTCGGTGATATCGATCCCCCGGGCGGCGACGTCGGTGGCGATGATATAGTCGATCTTCCCATCGCGGAGCAGCCGCAGGGTCTTCTCTCGTTCCTTCTGGGGAAGGTCCCCGTTGAGAACTTCAGCGCGGTAGCCGTGGCGCTTCATAAACGAGGTGACCGTGAAGGTATCGTTTTTGGTATTGGCGAAGATCAGGGCGCTTTCGGGCTCTTCGAATTCCAGAAGTTTCAACAAATCCCGGGGACGACCGACGCCGCGCACATTATAATAATAATGGGTGACGTCTTTGGTTCCCACCGACTCCGAAGAGAGGGTGATAAACTCCGGATAAAATAGAATCTTATGGGCCAGAGCCTTGATCTCTTCGGTGATCGTTGCCGAGCACAGGATGCTCTGACGTTCCTCGGGGAGGTGCTCCATGACGGATTCGATATCATCGCGAAAGCCCATCGAGAGCATCTCGTCGGCCTCGTCGAGGCAGAGGATTCGAAGTTCGCTGAGGTCGAGGCGCTTCTTCTCACAGAGGTCCAAAAGCCGCCCGGGCGTCGCCACCACGATGGAAGCGGTCTTCAGTGCCTCATATTGGGCTTCGTAGGAGGTTCCGCCGTAGATGGCGGTAGCCGTCAGATCTTTGAATTGACCCAGGCCTTCAAACTCTTTGCAGACCTGCTTGGCCAATTCTCGAGTGGGCGTGAGCACCAGGACGTCGATTCGCCCGGGCTTTGGCTCCAGCATCTCAATGATGGGAATGGCGAAGGCGGCGGTCTTTCCTGAACCGGTCTGGGATTGAAGGGTTAAATCAATGCCCGCTAAAATCAGGGGGATGGATTCGGCCTGCACGCGGGTCGGCTGCGTATACCCGACGGAAGTCAGGGCGCGGCGCATCTCATCGCTGAGGTAAAATTCGTCAAAGGTGCGGTCTTCGATGTTCAGCATGTGCCTCTTTCTCGGCGGGGGGTAATCCAACTTGCTGTTCGTAGGTAGGTCTTCATTCAGACATTGATTATAGGAATCAATCGCATGGCGCAAGGGCAGCGGTGGCTCTACCCGAGACCAGGCCGGTCGATAACTGACTAGTCATCATTGTGCTCTTTGCGGTGGCGGGAGATGGAATCGATCAATGATTGCAATTCGGCGTCGGCACCGGGAGCCCGAGGGCTGATAGGCTCATCAGAGGGGGAAGTTTCTTCGGGGTCCGAAATCTCTTCCCTTTTCTCGGTAGCCTGAGCGTGTAATTTTTTGATCGTTTCCTCAGAAATCTCGGTGGGCACACCGGCGTTGGGATTGTGACTGATCTCCAATTTATCAATGGGCCAGGGGGAAAATTCTCGGATTCGCCTCAATAAAGGGATGGGGTGGCTTTTCCATTCCCGGACCAGATTGGGATGGCGAGCCTCCAGATAGAGGGTGGTCTCCTGAAGGCGGACCGGTGAACTGAGCCAGGCGATCGTATCGCCCACCAGTGCCGGCCACATCCGACGCAAAAGATCGGGGGTTGGTTTGGGAAGGGTTCCCTTTTTTTCGGCGTTTTTAGCGATATCTTTTAGGAGCTTATTCCACATAGGTATTCTTGGTCGCAGGTTGGACAAATTCCGGCCCTGAATCATGGCATCGAATCGCCTCCTCGTCGATCCCAACGTTGACCGGGACACAAAAATTACCAAAGATCGTTGACAGCTCTAAAGAGGGTGCTTATAACCCTTCTCCCGTCGCGGAGGTTCACTTTGCAAAATCGCGACCGGATGAAGGCACGTAGCTCAGTGGGAGAGCGCTTTCCTGACACGGAAGAGGTCGGCGGTTCAAGCCCGCCCGTGCCTATTGTACGCTTCAGACGAAAAACAAGAGGACAACATCAGGGGACTGATCGTTCTGGCGAAATCATTTGCCAACCTCTGTTGTTTCGTGTACTAGTGTGCGCCCCAC
>SKNI01000246.1 GCA_007120615.1 Myxococcales bacterium
CTTCCTCTGCGTCTTTGCGGTCCTCTGCGCCCTCTGCGATTTCCCTTGCCCTTCTCTTGCCTCTCTCTTTCCCCCTCCCCTCCTCGTGAGTAGTTTCAAGGGAGACAGCTCAAACGTTGGAAATCCGGGGGGATCATGGCCTTACAATATCGTTGGTTGGCGCTTTTGTGGCTGTTGGGACTCTTTTTGATGGCCCATCACCCACCCTATCCGGCGATATTGGAGTATTTCCCCTTTGATGACACGGTGAACGGCGCTGAGGCGGACTGGGCGTTGTTGACGACGCCCGGCTTTGTGGCGAGTGACGAGCCCACGGGCCTGATGTGTAAGGAGGCCTTCGGTGTGGAGGGGTTGCTCTATGCCGCGGTGCTCGGGCCGACGCATTTCGCGATGGCCGCCGTCGATGGAGTTGCCGTTACCCGAGACGGCTGCGATGTGGACGTGTTGCATCCCGTAGATGGGCGAATCATTGATATGGACGGCCGGGCCGACGTGCTGGTCGTATCGGTCAGTCAAGCCGGAGGCGACGGCCTGTACGCGAGCCTGGACGGTGGAGATTCCCTGGAGCGTGTGGCTACGTTCTCCGAGGAGTTGACCACCACGGCTGTGGGGCTCGTTGAGGAGTCGGTAGCCGTGGTCTCCGCCTATGTCACCGGAGGAGAGCAACGGGGACAGGCCCGGCTTCTTATCGTCGATCTCGATGACAACACGGTGGAGGTATTTGAGGATCCCGAAGGGCATCGATATCCCTATGTCTTTGCCGCTTCCGGTGGGCTGGTGGCCTGGGCGGCCAGGGGAGACATTCGGCCTTATATATTGTGGGGGCCGGCTCAGGAGCCCGACCGTCACCGGGTGGAATTGGACGTCTGGCCGCTCTTTGCGACCTTCGGAGAGGATGGACAATTGTGGATCTCGGGGCTCGATGAACAATGGCAGGGAGCGGCCCGGGCGACGCCCGATGAGCTGGAGGTCGACGCCCGTCTTGTGGAGCATAATACCAATTGCGCCGTTCCCGACGCCGACGGACTCTGGGTCTGCAGCGACGGATTTGCCGAGGCCTACGAGTTGTGGCGACTCGATGGCTCTGAGGAGAAGCAGCCCTTCTACAGGCTGGCTTATCTCGAGGGGGTCCGCCAGAGCTGTCCAGAAGAGAGCGCCGTTACTCAGGTCTGCCCCGGCGTCTGGGAGTTGCTGCAATCCAGCATTGCGCAGCGGGAGCTGCCCGACGATCAACCGGTTGACCCGGGCGACGGTGACGGTGATTCTTCCGGCGACCTCGAGGGTCCCGGCGCCGGCGACTCCGAAGCGAGCGAAGGCGATGGAAACGGCGATGATGATATCGGTGACGAGCGCGACGACTGGATTCGCGACTCCGTCAGTTCTCCGGAATCAGACCACGTAGAAGACGACGACCCCGGCGATGAGTTCGACCAACAAGAGACCGCCGGCTGTCGCCAGAGCGGAAGCGGTGGGGGCTCCCCGGTGGTGCTCTTTCTGGTGGTGCTCGGATTCTTTCTCATCCACGCCGGGGGATACCTGACGGGCGTCGATATGAATGACAGAGAGTAATTTCCAGCCGCCCACACCGAGAACCGAAAGGCGTCACAGGCCATCAACCCCGTTGCGACCAGCCCAAAGACCGCCTTTCCCTTGCCTTTCCTCTGCGTCTTGGCGGTCCTCCGCGTCTTGGCGATTGCCCTTGCCCTTCTCTTCTCTCTTTTCCCCTCTCCTACTCCAGCCTCCGCCTCAGCACCCCTTTGAGCCACCTCCGCTCCACGTCGGTGATCCCGAAAGCGAAGGGGTACGGATAGACCCCCTCCATCAACACCAGGTGGGCCGGAAGGGGGATAAAAAACAGGGCCTTCTCCTCGCCGGGGCCTCGCTCCTCGACCTCCACAAGGTCCTCGGTCCAGCCCCGGTGCATTCCGTTGACCGTGTGGCGGTTGATCATGAATTTATCAGTTCCGATGACCAGACGGGTGGGGGAGACAAAGATCTGAGCGATGAGCAAAAAGGCGCCGCAGGCCGCCAGCACCCAGGGGGTCGCGTCCAGGGTGATCAGGGGAAGCGCAATCCCCAGAGCGATGACCGTTCCCGCGGCGGCCGCCCAGTAGATCTGGCGATGGAGCCGGGGCGCCGGGATCAGAATCTGGAGGTCTTCACCGTGATCGCTGATTTTGATTTTACTCCCCAGCGGTCGGCGCAGAACCGGAAGGGGCTCCGAGCCGATGCGGGCCGGAAGCCAGGTGTCTCCGCTTCCCGCCGCCACACGACGGGCCTCGGCCACCGTAGAGATGCGGTCTTCTACTACCGGGTTTAGCAACCCCTGCAACAGGCGCATCAGGCGATCCGGGACGCCCACGAGCTGGTCTTCGAAGCACAGTCGCATCCGCTTCATCACCAGATCGGAGGGATGAATCCGGGTCATCAGATGGACCACCGTGGCGCCCAGAGAATAGAGATCGCTGGCCGCAACGGTGCGGCCTGCCAGCTGTTCCGGCGCCACATAGCCGGTGGTTCCGATGATCGTAGACCCCATCACCGTATGAGGTCCCAGTACCTGAACGGCACCGAAATCGATGAGAGCGATGGTGTTGTCGGGGCGCAGAATCAGGTTGGACGGTTTGATATCGCGGTGAATCACGGGGGGATGCAGACTGTGAAGGTACTCCAGGATATCGAGGACGTTGTCGATAAAATCAAAGGCCCCCTCCGTGGAGATGACCTCTTCTCGCTCGATGAGCTCCTGAAAGGTCTCACCTTCTACGAATTCGCGAACCAGAAAAAACTGGATGCCTCGACTCTCCTGCCCCGACTTTTCGCTCCCCAATGTGTCGTTGTCTACGGAAAATGCATCGATATAGGAGGGGATGGCGGGGTGTTCCAGGTTGCGAAGCGCTCTTCCTTCTCGCTCAAATAACTCGATGGCCTTCCAGTCTTCGGCGCAATCGAGTGCCAACTCTTTAATCGCGACGGTGCGACCCGTGTGGCGATCGATGCCGCGAAAAGTCTTACCCTGACCGCCCTGGCCGATCTGTTGACCCACTTCAAAGCGCCCTCGGAGAAGTTCGCCGGTGGGGCCGGTCAATTTCTGGGAAAATGGCTCGCTCACTACATCACTCGTATGGGGAAAACACAAAGCTATCACACTCGTCCACAATAGGGGGACGACTGCCGAACATCTATGATCCTAAACACGGGTTTGCGATTCAACCTTCCTTTCGGAGCGCGGACGGGGACCTCCACGCTTCGAGTTAACAGTTGAGCCCGGCGCAGTGTTAACAGTTGAGCCCGGCGCAGTGTTCCCGTACTCGAAGAGTGCTTGTCAGTACCGCGGAATGTCCCGAAATTTGCAGCACTATGACGATCGAACTCACCATAGTGATCGCGCTGACGGTGCTGGCGCTGATTCTCTTCGTGACGGAGGTCCTGCGAGTCGAAGTAGTCGCCCTGATCGTGCTGGCTGTATTGCTTCTGAGCGGGATTTTGACCGCCGAAGAAGGGCTGCAGGGGTTTAGCAATGAGGCCACCGTGGCCATCGGGGCGATGTTTGTCTTAAGCGAAGGCCTGCGTCAGACGGGAGTGCTAAAGCAGTTGGCCGCCCGGCTGGGAAAGCTCTTTCGCTATCATTATCGCCTGGCCCTTCTGGTGATGATGACCGGGGTGGCGGTGGTGTCGGCGTTTATCAATAACGTGGCCGTGGTGGCGATCATGCTACCTGTGATGCTGGGGATGTGTCGCTCCATCGGCATCAGTCCCCGCCGGGTGTTGATACCGCTCTCCTTCTCGGCGATGTTCGGGGGCTGCTGGACCCTGATCGGGACCTCTTCCAATCTTCTTGTCAGCGGTCTGATCGCCGAGCAAGGCCTGGCCCCCATCGGCATGTTTGAGATCACCCATCTGGGCATGATCTTCTTTGTGGTGGGGACCATTTATCTATTGACCGTCGGCCAGTGGCTTTTGCCCGACCGAAATGGAGACCAAGAGCTTCGCCAGGCCTACGAATTGGAGGAATATCGGGCCGAACTCCAGCTCCAACCGGAGCATCCGGCGGTCGGCCAAAAAGCCTCGGAGTTCTTTCCGAGTGGAGGAGAAGCCCAGCTCATCGGAGTGTTACGTAACGGGGTCCTGGTGGCCGGGGAGTTAGAGGAGATCTCGTTGGAGTCCAACGACGTGCTTCGAATCTCGGCAGCAGCCCGGGTGGTCCGGGACCTCGACGATAGCCAGGATCTCAAGATTATGCCCCTGGAGAAGCTCCCCGATGAGAAGTTGCAAAAAATGCCGAAGAGTCTGGAACTCTTCGAAGTGGTCATCTCACCGGACTCGGCGGTGGTGGGCCAGACCCTCCGAGAGGCGGGCTTTGAGCGGCATCATCCAGCGTTTGTCATCGCCCTGAGACGGGCGGGCAAGGTGGTCGTCGACGATATTCTCAATGTTGATCTCCACGGCGGCGATACTCTGCTGATGCAGGCACCTCACGATCGACTTCGACACCTTCAAGAGAGCGGTGACTTTATTGTGGTCTCCGAGATCGGCACACCGGTGTATAAAGAAAAATTAGTCGCTCCCGTAATCCTGGTGATTCTGACAGTGGTCTTTCTGGCGGCCATCGGATGGATGCCGATTGTCAATCTGGCGGTAGCGGCGGCCGTGCTCCTGGTCGTCATCGGCGCCCTCTCGAGTGAAGATGCCTATGAGGCCATCGACTGGCAGGTGATCTTTTTATTGGGAGGGTTCATCCCGCTGGGCATCGCTGCGGAGAAGGTCGGCGCGATCAATCTGGTCGCCGACGGTCTTGTAGGCTGGCTGGGCGCTTATGGACCACTGGCCCTTCTGGCGGGGTTTTATCTCGTCACCAATTTCATGAGTGATATCATCTCCAATCAGGCCACCGCCGTGCTCATCACCCCGTTGGCGCTGGCCACCGCCATCTCCCTGGGCGTCGATCCCAGACCCTTTGCCATCGCCGTTGCCTTTGCCTCCTCCAACAGCTTTGCTTCTCCCGTGGGCTATCACACCAACGTCATGATCTACGGCGCCGGCAATTATCGATATCTGGATTTTGTAAAGGTGGGTCTGCCGCTGAACCTGCTCTTTTTAGGGACGGCGGTGATCTTTTTGCCCCGCTTCTGGGCGTTTTGATCATTGTTTTGATCACCGCTTCAGATAGTCGCGCAATTCATTTCGCACCCACACGATCTCCGCCTTCAGCGCTCCCAGGGCTTCATCGGCCCCGGCGAGTTGTTCCTCCCGGCCCATCTTCTCCATGTGCTGGGCGGCCTTTACGGCAGCGGCGGCACAAAAGACATCGGTAGAGCCTTTGAGATCGTGAGCCGCTCGAAAGACCCCGGCGGCATCCTCGTCGGCCACCGATTTCTCCAGCAGGGCCATCCATCGGGGGCTTTCTCGAAGAAAAATCTCGGCCAACTCACCGAACATCTCTTCGTCTCCCGCAAGACGGCTCAATGCGCGCTCCAGATCCAGGACCCCCGGTTCCGAATGTTCAGTCGAACTCATGATTACTCCACACCTAGAGGGGTCGAATCCTC
>SKNI01000022.1 GCA_007120615.1 Myxococcales bacterium
CATCGATGAAGATACGAATGGTGATCCCATCGCCGCTGTCATTGAGTTCCACGCTGAATCGATCCACCCCCGCCTTCATATAGCCGGCTTCCCGGTAGCGTTGCTCCAGAAGGGCGAAGTCCGCAAGAAGCTGCTCCGTTTGAAGATATCCACCGGCATCAAAGAGGCCAAAGGGCTGGGTGCCAAAACCGGCTCGAGCCTCCCGCTGGGTAAAGACTGAAAGTCCGTGGAAGCGAATGGCCTCGATCTGAACCTGAGGTCCTTCTTCCACCGTAAAGATCAGCCGTCGGTCGAGTCGGTCGGCGACCTCCTCCCGCCCCCTGGCCTGGGCAAAGGGATAGCCCCGGGATTCATAGATCTGGCGAATCGCATTCTCGGCCCGGCGAATTTCATCGTCGTCGACATATCCGGACTCCGCAAAGGGCATCTGACTGGTCAGCTCCTCTGCGGTGATGCTGCGATTGCCCTCGAATTGAATATCCCAGAAGGCCCCCTCGTTGACGTCGACCAGAAGCTGAACGCAATTGGTGCTCTCGTCAATCTGAACGGCCTGATCGACGATGCGAGCCCGAAAATAGCCCCGACTTCGGTATTCTGCGATCAGGGCGTCTCGGCCATTTCGAAATTGTTCGGTCGTAAACATCGGCAAGAATATGGGGATCCTGCGACTCATCACCGAGACCCCGGTCAGGAGCAACTCTCGGGCCTCGGCCGGCGTCATGGCCCGAACCCCCCGAAAGCCCATCGAACAGATGCGGCGATCTTCGCCGCGCTCGATCTCAAAGACCAGGTCAATCAGATGGGGTTCCCCGTCGATGGGTTTGACCTCCATCGAGATTCGGCTTCCGAAATACCCCTCGCGCTCAAAGAGCCCTTCCAGGCTGCTCAACTGAGCGGTGACCCGGTCCTCATCCTCGAGAAAGACCTGTCCGGAGCGATACATCAGGACCTTGCGCAATTCGCTCTCAAAGGGCGGCGCTTTGAGCCCCTCAAATCGCACCCGGCGAATCAAAATCGCCCCCCTGGCGTCGATGTCGATATGAACCCCGTCGTCCTCCAGACGCCGCTCGACGAATAACTCCTGAAAAAAACCGGTCTTCGCCAGGCGACGCTGGGCCCGACCGATGCGAGACTCCTCAAAATTTTGCCCCACGGCGAGTCCGGAGATCTCTTTGAAGCGCTCCACGGCTTCGGAACTGGAACATAACTCCAGGTCGCAACGCAGCGAATACCCCGCGATGGGCCGCCCGTAAAACTGACTCTCATCGCCCTCGACCTCGACGTGAACGGTGACCGAGTCCTCATCTGTCTGATCGCCGGGCTCGTCGAGTGGAGATATCTGTGCCTGGACAGTGCTCGAAAAACACAGGCTCAGAATGAACAGCAAAACAAGAAGCAATCCCGCCCGTACCGGAGTTCTAACCGGTGCGGTCCGCCTGTGCTCGTTGTGTCTGTGCCCGGGTTGGTTCAATTCTTTTTGGTTCCTGCTCGTCGAATCTGCCCCTTCAAAGGCCACCTCAGTCCAGCGGGAGGCGGTAAATCAGGTTCAGGTCGATGAGTACATTATTGGTTTGAGTCTGATGTCGCACGCTCGGTCCGCCGGACCAATTGTCGGAGAGTTTATATTCCAGTTGATATTGCCCGCCCCCGGTGGCGTCGGAGAAGCCGGTATCGATCTGAGAGCGCCAACTCAACTGACGAGTCAGTGCGGCGCCCAGTCGAACCTGGGTGCGCTCCACGCCGGGCATAATCGTAAACTCCTCAAAGGCCACAACATCCTGAATCTCGCGCTCCAGTCTTCCCAGCAGTGGGCCGAGCGCGATTTCCAACGTCGGACGACTCGCGCTGGACGCCGTCAACTGGTCGACCGTACACCCCGTCAACAACAGACTCAAGATATCACGCTGATCGGCGTAAGGGTTGCTCTCCATATGAAGGTCCAGATTGGCCAACTCTCCGCGAATATTCATGATGATATGATAATATTGCATACCCGTGGCATCGAGGTTGGAGGCCAGCGTCATCGTCGGGGAGACATCGTCGATAAAGTCGGACTCCCGACAGGTATTGCGCACGTCGGCGCCGGCTACGATATCGAGATAAGGATTGCTGATATCATCGGAGAACCGCACCGATCCCGAGCGGACCTCAAAGGATTCTCCCTGAAAGGTGACGTCTCCACCGATGACGTCTACGTCTCCTCGGACTCGGGGGTTGGCCAGGGTATCGCGCAATAAAAGATCGAAGCGAAATTCCAGATCCATCTCCAGGCGGTCAAAATTACTCTGAAGCCGAAACCCGTCTCGAGCCCGCACATACATATCGAAATTGATATCGTTGAGGATCGGAACCAGCTCAAAGAGGCTGGCCTCATATCGATCGGCGCGGCGCTGAAAGGCCCCGAGAACGCGGCCGGCCAGGGCATGCTCCACGAATTGAATCGTCTGGGTGTAGACCCCGTCGAGAATGTTGAGTTCCCCGCTGATGAGCCAGCTCTCCCAGTCCTGCCAGTCGGAAGCCTCCATTCGCAGGTTGGTGTCAAAGGCCAGAGTCGCAAGATCGGGGATCCGATAGGACATATTATGGCTCCACATCCGCAGGTCCATGGCCCGCTCCTGATCGGAGAGATACCCGATATCGCCGGCGATCCGGGTCTCTCCACCCAGAAGCGTCGCCTCCAGGGGATGCTCGCCGGGGATGCGAATGCCGTGATCGCCAAAGACCATCCGGCCCGCTCTGAGGGCGACAGGCTCCGGCAAAAATCGCAACTCCCACTCCGAAGGTCCGAAGTTTATCGTCCCATCAGCCACAAAATTCTCCGGCGTACCCCGCACGTTCATATCCATCAAAACGTAGCCCTCGGCGCCGACGAAGAAATCGGGAAAATAGTCCGGAAACCCGGCGCGTACGCTGTGAAGAAGGGATAGATCGAAGTCCCCTTCCAGTCGAAGGTCGAGAAGTGCAGGATCAAAGGCGATGCCTCCCTCCAGGCTGAAATATCGACCCGCCGACCCCAGGGTGGCTCGCTGAAATGTCAGGACCTCTCCGTTATTATAGCCCACGATCACCGGGCCTCGATTTTGTAAAATCTGGCCTCGGGAGTCGATCTCCAGATCGGTGAGGTAAAAGATGGCCTGATATCGGGAGAAGTCGCGCTCAAAGAAGAGCTCCGTCATTCCCGTGAGCTGAGCGGCATCGAGCATCTCGTTTTCCTGAAGCTCCGGCAAAAAGGCCATCAGCTCCAGCTCTTCCATCCCCATGCGGGCATAAAACGGCGCCGGGCCCTTCAGAGGAATCTCAATCGACGCCGTAAGCCAGGGCAGAAGACCTCCCGAGATATAGACGATATCGTCGATGGTATCGGCGGTAAGGGCCACATCTCCGTAGACTCGGCCGTCCACCGAGAGGTCTCGGGCGTGAGCCCCGGCGGCGAAGATGGGATTCTCCAGATCGCCCTTGCCGGTCATATGAAATCTCGATTTTCCACCGAGCTTCATCGGCAAGTCATCGAGTTCCCGAAGCTCGGCAAGCTCGATATCCTCTCCCTCCATGGCGAAGTTGAATTCCCCGTTATAGCCGTATCGACCCTTGCCCTGATAATGGCCGGCCGGCCCCAGGTCGATCTCGGCTTCCTCGATGCGGACGCCGCCTGCTTCAAAGGCCCCCCGCGCCTGGGCATGAACCACGGGCTGACCGCGCACGACCCCGTCGTTTAGCCGGGCCTCAAACCCGCCCAGAAGAGACGTGGTGGTCCCGGAGAGTTCCATTCGGCCATCGACAAACCCCAGGGCATCTAACTCCTCGTGGATCATAGGGCTGAAGACCTCCATGGAGAGTCGAGTCATGTCGATCTCCAACTCCAGCGGCTGATGGGTGCGGTCTTCCCACACCGGCCAGGGCTGAGGCGCTCCGGGCTTTGGAGGGGGCTCAAACCACCCCGCCCTCCCCTTGACGTCGATGATTCCGAAGCCGGCGTTTACATGCGCCCGCTCAATATCAATATCACCGTCTTCGCCCTCCAGATGCAATTGGAGCGACTCTCCCGCCAACAACTCCTCCCCCATACGCCACGCGGGCTCCTCCATATTCATCTGCAGCGACCAGCGGGGAGAGCCGAAATACCCCTCCATGGTCATGGTCATCTCGGCTGCCCCTTCCAGCCCGTCGAGACCGTAATAGGTGGCGTAGGGAGCGATCTCGGCCAGTGAAACTCGATAGGTCGCCGGACCCGTTCCCCCGGGAAAATCGAAATACATCGACCCCGTCTCCAGAAAGAAATCGCGGATCTCCACCCGGTCGGCGCCCGATACCAGGGAGGCATGAGGAAGACCGAGCCGACGCTGATCGACCCAGAATGTGCTCCCCGGGCGCAGGTCCAGGCGTTGATTGGGAAAGAGGAGATCATTACTTCGCCGAAGCGTCATCGTCTCCAACACCTCCATCTGAGCGAAGCGAGCATTGACGCTATTCATCAACGCATAACCGTAGCCCACCCCCGGTTGCGGACCGGAAGGGATCTCCCCGATGATGCGAAGTTTGCCGTCCAGTGCTCCTTCGATAAAGGGCTGATCTTGGCCCACCAGATCCCGAACCAACGCCCGGGGATCACTTCCCGACACCTCCAGATCAGCCCCGTAGAAGGTCTCCAGAATATTAAAAAACGCGTTCTCAACCCGCAGATCTCCACCGTAAAATCTTCCCGTGATCTCATCGGCCAGGATAAACCGATTGTCCATCACCACCTGACCTCGAAGATCTTCAAAGAAGAGTCCATTTCCCATCACCACTTTTGCGTGGACATCGGCGGCGCCCCGAATCTGATTGAGGTCGCCCTCGATCTCCAGATCCAGAGAGGGGATATCGAATCGAATATTTCCGCCGGTGAAATACTCCAGAAGCCGGCTGTGATAGACGGCGCTGATCGTGCCCCGGGCGTCGTAGAACATCGACGATTGGGCTTCTGCTCCGGGAAAGGCCATCCGGCCGCCGGCTTCCACCTGAATGCCGTCGACATCGCCGGAGAACCGCTCCACTGTAAAGCCGTTATTGGCCCACCTCCAATTTCGGAGTTCAAAATCTCGGACCGTAAATTCCCAGTCTCCCCGGTCGGGATGAAAGCTAAACATCTCGGGCTTAAACCGGAAGTCAGCCCGGTCTATGTCCAACGCTTCTACATTCATCAACACCGTGGTCGGCTCAATAAATACCGACGCACTCGGGATATCGATATCATCGATGGAGAAGTCAAATCGCTTGTCGACGAACTCGAAGTCGGCATCATGAATGGCGAGGTCCGAGAATCCCACAGCCAGCCTGGAGCCCTCTTCTCCCCGGTCCTCCGCCCGCTGGCGCTCGTAGATACCAAAGACCTGAAGAAGGTTAAGCTCCCCTCCATCATCAAAAGCAATTCGAATCCGAGCCCCGTCGACCCGGCCCTGCTCAAACTCCAGGCGCCTGGTCGCCAGCATCAACGGTGTGATCCGAGCGTTTACTTTATCGGCCTCGATCACCCGCTCA
>SKNI01000098.1 GCA_007120615.1 Myxococcales bacterium
AGGGTCTCCAGACTGTTTCGAGTGGCCAGGGCGTGACGGCCGATGATCTCTTCAAAATGATCGGGGTCGGCGAAGGGAAATTTCTCGGACTCCTCGCTGAGCTTTTCCAATTCATCCTGGGTGATCACGCCGTCGATCATTACCGCCAGCAAAAGAAGGTCGAAGAGTGCCTTCGACTCCTCCAGGCTCAGCTTCTTCAGGGGAGTGTTCTCGGCTTCATAATGGTCGAATAATGCCCGCAAGCTGGTCATAGTTGTTCTCGTATTTTGAAAGAAGATCAGTGGTCGAAGCAGGTCAAAGTGGTAGCGCGTTTATGGGCCGCAATCAAGACCACCCTCCGCTCCGTGGAGCGCGGACGTTCCGGTCTGCATGAAATGGAAATAGCGCTCTTTGCTCGAAGCGGACGTCCGCTCCGTACTTCGATAAGGGGAAAATCTTTATTTTCACGCATAAATACGTAAAAAAGAAATAATTATAATTATAGTTAAGATACAAATAATAGCACATAAAGATGAATCTAATTTGATTTATTCTCATTGACACCAAGCTCTATGTAGTAATATATTTCTCCCAACACATATCAGAACCCCAACCGGCGAAGGGTAATGCCAAAGCCAAGTTCCACCAGAGAGTGTCTTGGGACCCAAGACCTCAACGAACATCAACAAGGGCATTGAATATAAGGAAATGCTCTTTTTTTTTAAATCCGCAGATGGCATCGGGACGGCTACGTTTACAAATTGTACACCTATCATTATAGGCTTTAAGCTTAAGGCCCTTCTCGGTCTCAGCATAAAGACCTCATAAGCAGTTTGGTAGTAAGTAGTACTATGAAAGAAACCCCCCCAGAGAAGAGCAAAAATTCGCCGGCTCCCGATGATGAGGAGGCCATGCTTCGGGCCAGCCTTCAGAAACGCCCGGGCAATGTAGATATGTGCCAGCGGCTGGTGAAGCTATTGCGAGATCGCAACGAGCTCTCCCAGGCCTTCGAGGTGCTCGCCGGAGAGGCCGCTGAATGCCTGGAACAGGGCCGTTTCTCCGGCGCTATCGGTCTGATGGAGACGATGCTGGAGGTGCGCCCGGAGCATATTCAGGCCTATGTGGAGATCGGAAAGACTCACCTGCAAATCGGTCGATTTGAGCAGGCTGTAGAATCCTTCGGAAAGGCCTTTGACGGCTATCTAAAACAAGAAAAGATGGATCGCTGCCAGGAAGTCCTTCGGCTGATGGGGCGGGTCGATCCGGAGAGCGTGGTCTACCTGGTGCGCAAGGCCGAGTGGCTCGCCAGAAGCGGCGAAGTCGACGAGGCCCTGACCATCTTTCGAGAATGCGCTCGTATTCTGGAAAACGGAAACCAGCCCCAGGATTTTCTGGAGGTCGGCGAACGAATGTTGGAGCTCGACCCCTCGCTCACCGACATTCGGGCGAAGGTTGGAGAGACCCTGATCGCCGAGGCCAACGCCTTCGTCAATTACGGCCTATTCAATAAAGCCGTCAAAGCCCTGTGCCGGGCCATTCAATATGCCCCCAACCAGGTCGACACTTATATGACGCTGGCCCAGGTATTGGTGCGCGGTGGGCGACGCTCCGAAGCGTTGGAGATGGTGGTGTTGGCGGCCCGCAAGGTCGACGGAGACCTCCAGAAAAGAGACCTCCTCTTATTGGCCCGGGAATTATCGCAAGAAGCCGAACAGATCGCCGCGATCGCCGAGGAATTGGGCGTCGACCTTCAGGAAGACAACTCCGAGGGTGATTGGCCGTTTCCGAAAGAAGAAACCGAAGGCCTGGGAACGGAGGACACCTCTCCGATCTACTCGCTGGAAGACTTCACTCGAGAGATCACTCGCGAGCATGGACCGGTCATCGGCGGCGAGTCTGTGGCGAAGAATCTCATGGATCTGCTCCACCTGGCGGACGGGATTTCCAAGGTCAGCAATCTGAGCTTATTCGCCAAGGGGGAGTCCGAGCCCCGGGCCGAGATATTGGTGGGCCGAGGCCGGGTGTTATTGGGAGTCCGGATCGAAGGAGAGTGCTTTATCGATGAGGAGGCTCAGGGAGCCCAACCGGAGTTGGTAAGCAAACTTGAGACCAATTGTGATTCCACCTGGGAGGGTAAGATCAGCTCGGCGGCGGAGAGAGAATTCTTCCGAGACCTCACCGCTCGGGCGCTGATTGAGATCGCGACGATCGCCGTTTCCCACTCCCTGGGAACCACGGTGGATACGATCGGGGGAAGTTCGGCCCTGCCCGACTTCTCCACCGCTTCTTTATTGATGGGAGCGACCTCCGGTCTCTGTCCTCCGGTCGAGCTAATCACCTATCTCCAGCAGATGGGCGATTTTGGCGATGAGTGCTGGTTAATGGTGCGGCCCACCTCCAACGATCAATTTTTGCCCCTGTCCTATAGCGGTTCTCCCTCGGTTAGCTTCTTGGAACTACGGACAGCGAGTTCGGTAGCCGGAGAATTGGCAACCCAGGTCGAGCCCATAAGTACATCGGAGCACCCCGTAGGGATAAGTTTCGTCTTTCCCGATGGGGCCTGGGGCGCAGTAATCGCTGAGCAGGCCGTTCTCCTGGCCCGCAGCGCCAATAACGGGATTGGACAATTATTGGGCCAGATGCGCCAGATCACCGGAGTGCAACAATGAGCTCAGTGGTCTTGAGCCTGCGCGGATTTTCGGTTCGCCTCGGAGAGCGTTTGATTCTGGCGGAGATCGATCTCGATCTCGGTCGAAACGAGATCCTGGTGATCATGGGTCCGGGAGGAGCCGGAAAATCGACCCTCCTTCGCACGATCTGCGGCTATAACGACGGACATCGAGACATCGAACTTGGGGGGGACGGCGAATATCTTGGCCACTCCTTAACCGAGGTCTGCGACACCCCGGATTGCCGCCCGGCTCTGGTGGAGCAGTCTCCATCGATGATGATCGCCACCGTCTTCGAATTTTTAGCCAAGAGCTATCCCCGGCGGTCCAAGTACACACGGGTGGAGTTAAAAGTTCGACTCACCGGGGAATTGGAACGATCCGGGGTGGGAGAGTTGGCCGATCGATTCGACGATGAGCTTCTCGATCTCACCGGCGTGGAGCGCAGGCTCTTGATGCTGGTAGCCGCGGTCCTGGCCCGGCCCACTCTTTTATGCGTCGATGAGCCCACCGCCGGGCTCGAAGACAGCGAGGTGTCCCGGATCATCTCCTTTTTAGAAGCCCAGAAAAAAGAGCGCTCCCTGTTGATGGTCACCCACAATCAGCGCCACGGGCGTCAGATCAGCGATTATACAGCCCTTCTGGCCGGCGGAAAGATTCAGGAACACGCCCCCACCGATGAGTTCTTCGCCGCCCCCCAGACCGATGTGGCCCGGGCTTTTATCCGCACCGGAAGTTGCACCGTGGCCTCTCCGGAAGCCAGCCCCGAAGAGTTGGAGCCCGCTTATCTCGAGGAGCCACCTTTTCCCAGAGGGAAGACTCCCGTTGATATTCCGTCGCTTCGCACCGCTGAGCCACGCCGCCGACGCCCCGCTCTCAGCGAGAATCGCGGGCCTTACGGGTTCCACTGGATGAGACCCGGCCAACTCGCCGGTACCCCGATGCCCGGGGTGGTGCGGGCGGTCGACGACGATCTCAAGGCCCTGCGCCGGGTGGAGGTCAATGTCCTGGTGACCCTGACTCTAAAACCGCTCGATCCCGATCTTCTGGAGACCTTCCATCTGGAAGCGATTCACTTTCCGATCATCGATATGCACCCCCCGACGGTGGAAGCGGCCGCCGAACTCTGCTCCCTCATCGAGCAGCGTCTACAGGCCGGTGATGTCATCGCTTTTCATTGCCAGGCCGGTATCGGACGCACCGGAACGATGCTGGCGGCCTACGAGATCTTTCAGGGAATGTCAGCAGAAGATGCCTTTCGGGCCGCCCGTAACGTTCACCCCCGCTGGATTCAATCCCGGTCTCAACGAGAATTTTTAACCGAATTCGAGCTCTGGCTCGAATGACCTGTCGCCTGTCGACGGTCGCCCCCCGAACTGCTGAGGCTTCGGCATCAGCGAAGTTCATTTACCGAGTACCTCTACAAAGGAGTAGTAATGTCTCTTGATGCATCCATTCAGTCCGCAATCTCTTCGATCCCCGAATGTGTAGCCGGCGGCTACGTCGACATGTCCACGGGTATGTTGATCGGCGTTAAAACCGTCGAATCTCACCCCCAGGAGATCCTGGACTTTGTGGCCGCTGCCACCGCCGATCTCTTTCAGGGAAAGAACGTGGTCACCATTGAGAAGATGTTCAAAAAGAACCGTGGTCTCGACGACGACGGGCACCACTATTTCCAGGAAATTCTGGTGTTCAGCGATAATCTCTTGCACATCTTTCAGCGCTGCAAAAACAACCCCGATCATGCCGTGGTCTGGGTCTGCAATAAATCAGCCAATATCGGTATGGCCCTCACCAAAGCTCGAATGAGCCTCGACAGTGTCGAGAAAGCTCTTTGAACTTTCTTTCGCTGCCATCACCGCCTGGGTGATGGCAGCGATTGTCCCGACGATCTCCGCAACCCACCTATCTAATCGGTCGTTCTGACCGGTTTTTTTCTGAGAATGAATATGCCAGCTATTGAATTTGAAGAGCTTCATTACGAGATTCGAGATGGAGAGTCGGTTCTCGATGCCCTGATTCGCGGTGGGGCGGATGTGACGTTCTCCTGTCGAAAGGGGGCCTGTCAGGTATGTATGATGCGCCTCATCGATGGCCATATTAACGAAGAGGCCACCCGGCGTCTGCGCGAAGATCTGGTGGAGGGAGGTCATTTTCTTCCCTGCCGGGCTCACCCCACAGACGATCTGATCATCGACCGGGCCGACCATTCCCAGCTCACGTTTGAGGCGATGGTCTCTGGAAAAGAAAAACGCTCCCCCAACGTCGTTCGCCTGCTTCTGGAGCCCGAGATCGATCTTGAATGGACTCCCGGCCAATATATCAACCTGATTCGAGAAGATGGGGTCTCCCGAAGCTATTCGATCTCCAGCGTGGCCGAGGAGGATTATTTCGTGATCATCGACGTCAAAAAGGTCGACGGCGGAGAGCTGAGCAGCTGGGTTCACGAAGAACTCGAGATGGGCCATTTTCTGCGTATTCAGGGCCCGATGGGAGACTGCGTCTATCGCCCCGACGATCAAAATCGCCCCCTGATCTTATTGGGCACCGGCACCGGGATTTCCCCTCTTTATGGAGTAGTGCGAGACGCCCTTCGCCAGAATCACCGGGGCAAAATCCTGATCTGCCATGGAGCCTCCTCCGAGGAAGGCCTCTATCTCAACCAGGAATTAACGGCTCTGCAGGATTCTTATCCCACCGTGGCCTATCGACCTTGCACGGACGGACAGCGGGTTACGGACGCCGCCTTTGGCGACAATTTTGACGCCACCGATCACGTGGTCTACCTCTGTGGAAACCCCGATATGGTATATGACGCCCGATATCGAGCGGTGGGTGCCGGTGTTCGCCGCCGGG
>SKNI01000701.1 GCA_007120615.1 Myxococcales bacterium
ACCGAATTCGACGAGGACGCCCAGGGTTGTGTCGCTGTAGGCGGAGAAGATGGAATCGAATGCGGCGCCAACACCACGCTAAACGACCAGAATCAATGCATCGCCGACGATTCCGCCGAGTGTGGCCCTAACACCGAACTCGATCCCAACGCCAACGAGTGCATCGTCACTTCCGAGGTCTGCGCTGGAACCACCGCGTTTGACGCCGACACCGAGACCTGCGTCTCCACCGCCGACGTCTGCGACGAGGGAACCACCTATAATGAAGACACCGGACTTTGCATGACGGCCGTCAATTGTCGAGCCGGCAATGTCGTCATCGACGGCATCTGCACCTCCCCGATCGAAGTATTACTGGCCGACCCGGATATCGTTGAAGGTTCGCCGGACGGTACCATCGCACTGCCCTCCCTCGATATTGGAGAGCGTGCAGTATTTACCGGCACCCTGCTTCCTCCTTCCACCACCGTTGATGAGGAAGGGCAGGAGTCGCTTACGCCCCATCTCGAAAACTATTCGATCAACGCCAATGAAGGGGACTGGTACGTCATCACCGTTCAGACCTTTGGGGAACGATTTCCGATCTTTTTCGAGTTTTCAGCGGCAAATGATACCGATTATTTCCGAGCCACTCGACAGTACAATTCCGCCGACAAGAGTAGACAGGTCGTAGCTCACCAAAACGATGAGTTTGCCCTCTTGATTGCCGCAGAGTCCCTTCTTTCAGGCTACGCTGCTGGAGGCGAAGACTGGCACTATGTGGGAACCATCGAGAGAATCGAAGCTCCCGCCGCAGTCAAGCACGACATCGAAACCGAAAATCTGACGGGAACCTTCGGCTCCTTGACTGACAACTTCTTTCACGTCGACGAGTTCGATGCTGGTGAGGTCGTTGAGTTTACCTGGGAACAGCTTCTTCCCTACGGTAATTACGGAGATTTATTCGACGAGTTCCTCTTCGGTGTGCTTCACAGACCGATGGTCTGGTCCGCTGTGGATGAATATGTCGATACCTATACTGATGCGACCGGCTTCATGGTGGAAGTTCCGGAGTCGGGAGAGTTTTTCCTCCTCATGGACTGGGCCTTGATGGCAGTCCACAGCCGTGCGGAATTAATCGATTATGAACTTTCCGGACGACTTCTGGATTCGTTCCACGATGATGAAGAAATCGTCGTAGACTTCACCGCGCTGGACTTCCAAATCGTGGAAGTCACCCAGACCAATGCTTTTGACGATTCCATCAATCTGGTCCTTGCAGACGACGGTGGTGTGGTAATTTCGGAAGAAACGCTCAACTCCGGTGACGTATTTCGTCATATCTGGCTCGACGCTGGCGATTATAGCGTCACCCTCACCGGTGATGACGGCCAGACACTCTTTGATCTTGATTATAACATCGAGACCAGCGATCCACAGCCCTTCCCCGGCCTCGGCGAAATTACTTCTGGCTCGGCCAATGAAGCCAACACCGGTTCACAGGACTACGTCGTAATCCAGGACGATGATTTCGATGAGAACACCTCCGTGTTGTTCCGACTTGAGGTTCTTGACGATGACGATGGCTTTGGCCGCCTCTTCATCTACGGAGACAATAATGAGCTTCTGGCAGAATTGGACTCCAACGTCACTCCCGGAAACGCCGACTCCATCATCTTCGATGTCGAAGCAAATACCCCCTACATCGTCCGAATTGGAAATGATCTGGCAACGGAGGACAACTTCAATTACGAGCTTACCTTCGCCGAAGCCACGCCTCTGGCCGATGGTGATTCAGTGGTGGAGACCTTGACCACCACGGGAGTTGAAATTCTGGAAATTACCCAGAACAGCCCCGCCGGCGAAGACATCACCCTCATCGTAGAAGACGGTGACGGCGTTGAGATCATCAATGAGAAC
Source organism: Myxococcales bacterium (assembly GCA_007120615.1). Taxonomy (GTDB): domain Bacteria; phylum Myxococcota_A; class Bradymonadia; order Bradymonadales; family Bradymonadaceae; genus SKNI01. The sequence continues at coordinate 1,900 of SKNI01000701.1, forward strand.
CTGGAAGCGAACGTCCTATTCCGCCATGTCTGGCTCGATGCCGGCGACTATGACATCATCTTCTTGAATGAGTCCGGTGATGAAATCATTGGGTTGGACTATGAAATCTACAGTCAGGAAGCCCAGGACTTCCCCGGACTCGGTGGGATGACCACAGGGTCGGCAAATGAGTTCCACACCGGCATCCAAGATTATGTGGCGATTCCAGACACTGAATTCAATGAGGAAATCACCATCGAGTTTGCTCTCAACGTCGTTGATGGCTTAGGAGGATGGGGTCGCGTGTTTATCTACGGAGAAGATAATGAGCTCCTTGAGTTCACAGATGAAGATCCCCAAGAGATCAGCCTCACCTACACTCTTGAAGCCAATACCCCCTATGTGATCCGTATCGGCAATATCGACACCAACTTCGCCGGTGACTTCAACTACGAGCTCACCTATAACCAACAATAAGTGAGAGTAGTTCCCATCCGGGAATCATAGAAAAACCCCGCATTCGAAGTGAATGCGGGGTTTTTTCGTTTCTCTTCAGATGTCAACGAATCATATGGCATCTACTCAAGCCCTTCGCCGCCAGACGAAAAGACCTACCAGGACCATCCACACCAGATCACCGGGGCTTCCGCCGGTCTGAGAACACCATCCGCTCTCGTCGCCGTCGAGCTCAGAATCATCGGAGTCAGGGTCGGCGTCGAGCTCCTCATCGCCATCGGGGTCCTGGGGCTCCTCGTCTTCGGGCTCCTCGCAGCGAATCACAAAGGAATGAGACTCGCTGGTCCAGAAGAGGTCCGTTCCGGGCAGCCAGGTCCGAATCTCGACCCGATTGATGCCCTCGTCGAGGTTCGGGGCGTTCTCCGTGCTCGACGGTAGAATCCCGTCACATAAGGCATAGACTCGCTCCTCGCCCCAGCCCAGGCGACTGGTACCGGCGGGAGCGGGCTCTCCCAGGGTGAGTTTGGGCTCCCAGATTTGACCGTTTACGAAGGTCTCAAAGGCGATGGCCTTACCCCAGGCTTCTCCATCGGGGGCGGGCTCAAACTCCAACTCGACATAGGCGGCTTCTGCTTCCATGGTGCAGGCTCCGCCTTCGGGATATTGCACCGTGCCCTGCATCGGATCGGTGGGGCGCCACAATCCAAGATGGACCGGCTCCGAGGCAGCAGTGGTGGTCTCAAAGGTCCATTGGTCCTCAAAATCTCCCGGGCAATCGGTCTGAGCAGAGAAAGTGTAGCTTGTGTCGGCCACGAGCTCCTCTTCAAAGATCACCTCGTAGAGGCCGTGACGGTGGCGCTCAAAAGAGAAGTCCACGGGCTCACCGTCGGCATCGACAAGCGAGAGCTCCGGGTCTTCGGCGGGAAAGGTCTCCTCGCAATAGCGATAGAGCGCCCCCGATACGTTGCTCGGCACGGTTTCGCCGTCGAACTGAAAGCTCTGCGGCAACCCGATAAGGCTACAGCTCCAGGCGGGCGTCGCCCATAAGAGAAGTATGGCCGAGCACGATCCGGCCAGAAGTGCGGGTACAATACGGGTCATGGATAGAGTCCTGGGGATGAAGAACCGATTTGCGTCCCAGACTCTAGCAAATCATCTGGCTTATCTCATCGCGAATCCGCTGCAGGCTCCTGAAACGGGACTCCTCCCCGGTGTTCACGCGCAGAATCGCGACGCCCCGGCGGGAGAGAAACTCGGCCACTCTGTCAGCGATCTCTCGAGAGGCGTCGAGATAGGACTCGATATCAGCGTCGCTGGCCTCTTTGAGGCGTATGGGAACCCCTTTTTTTCGCTGCTCCATCCGTTGCACACAGATGTCATTGGGAGCGTCGACCACGACGAAGAGATCCAGGCCCGTGGTATAGTGCAGATAGTCTTGCATCTGATGAAAGCGCCTGGCCCCGGCGTAGAGGGTGGTCGCTCGATGGGCCCGGCCCTCATCATCGATGAAAATGTCGGACCCCGAGAGGGTGTCTTCGGCGATCGTGCTGAGGACCTGGGATCGAAGGGTCCAGAATAGGAGCTTTTCTTTGCGCTTTTTCGGTTCGTTCTCCACGTCCCTGACCGCCTGGGACACCGTATCCACCAGATCGGGTCGCATCATTCGCAGTTTTTCGATCTCGCCATTGATCCTCTTCTCAAAGGCTCTCTCCCGCAGCTTTCGGGCCACACGGGGCGCGGTCCCGGAGAGGGCCCGCACCACAAATCCCTGGGAGAACACCTCATTTTGGAGGCGAAGGGGATCGAAGATTCGAGCTTCTCCGCTTAGCTCTCGGGTAAGGGTAGACTTGCCGCTGCCCGGCACCCCGGAGAACTCCACTTTATAGACGCCGTCTCTGAACATATTCCCTCCCTGCCCTCACTTCATCGGTGGGGTAAAACCTGCTGAGATTGCCGGCCTTCCAGGGTCTGCCAGAAAAAGGAGAGCAATTGGTTCATATTCTGCTCTCGATCAAAGAGTTGCTCCGCTTTTCTGCGAGCGTTGGCCCCGTAGAGCGCGATCCGATCGGGATCGGCGGACAACTCTCTGGTGGTCTGGACCAGGTCTCCAAAATCGGGGCATCTTCGGCCCATCTGATAGCCCTCGATCAACTGGTCGGGGTCCACCGACACCGTAAGCGTGGGCTTGTGATTCATCCAGGCCTGGATCAAGACGTTGGAGAAGCCCTCGGCGTCCGAGGTGTGAACCACGAATTGAGCGGCCCCGATGATGCCGTTGGCCTGCGCCGGGGTCCGCTCCCCCAGATAATAAAAATTGGGCAAATATTCGGAGGACTCTTCGGCGATCCAGGCGTAGGCCGGGTCCGACATTCCACCGACCATCAAGAAGTCGGTGTTCAGGTCCCGACAACTGGTGGCCAACCGCACAAAGATCTCGGGACGCTTCCTCTGTTTGACCGTCCCCACCCAGGCGATGAAGCGCCTCGGCCAGCTAAAGGGCTCGGCCCGGGGATCGTAAAAATTTCGGATCAACACCTTATTTTTCACCGGCAGTCGCTGAAATTGATAACCGGTCTGGGCTACGGCTCCCGAAACCAGCTGAAACCCTCCGTAATTTACGGCATTGGTGGTCTTCTGGAGCAGAGTCTTGGTCCGCCGAAAGGAGATCGGACTGTCGGTGGCGATGGTGGAAGAAAGACTCTGAACATCGGTGTCGTGAGCACAGGAGAAGACCAGCGGAACCCCCAACCATTGAGCGGCCACTACGGTGGGGAGTAGAAGATTTTTATTATGCCGCCAGTAGACCAGATCGGGCTTCTCTCGCTCGAGAAGCTCCAAAAGCTCCGGGGGCCATAGATCGACATTGACCACCCTGTAGGGGCTCTCGTAAGACTTTGCTCGGCCTCCCACCGCCAGATACACCACGTCATGTCCGTAGCGCACAAGCTCTGAGCCGATCAGGTCTGCCTGTAATTCACTTCCACCAAGTGTCGAACTGTGGTGGCGGTTGATGATTGCTATCTTCATAACTCCCCCCGTAATGCGTTGCGGGAACTATGAAGATGAGCACGAAGAGCAAAACCAAAAATCCACTGAGGTCCCCCGACCGTGAACCGACCACGCTCCAGGATGCCCACGCCTAAATCTTAGTTAGCCCGCCGTTCA
>SKNI01000194.1 GCA_007120615.1 Myxococcales bacterium
TATCGAGGAGAGCACGTCTTTGATCTGCACGCCCTGCTCTTTGAGGGAGTTATAGAGATTGAACTGGGGGCCCACGAGCCGGTGCTCTCGCAAAGATATCCATTTCTGGCGATGAGTAGTCTGCTGCAACGAGCCCGACAACTCTTCACTCAACTGGAGAATAAAAACGAGGGCTCTTTTCATCTCGATCAGCAAATGCCGCACCTGCAGTTGGAGGTCCACGGTGAAGGGGGCTCCTGGCGAGTTCGGGCATTTCAAGAGGCGGAGCAAGAATGGCTGGAGTTGCTGGTTACTCCGGCCGACTGCCTGGATGCGATGGTGTCACTGGGAGAATTATTCGCCGCCGATCTCTTGCGTATCAACCCCCATCTGGAGGTCAACCAGCGGTTTGTAGATCTTGGCGAGGAGCTCGATAAATTACGTCATTGGTATCGCGACCTCTGTGGAAATAATCTCTATCACGACCGACCGGAGGATTATATTCGTCGGGTTGGCGATCTTCGACCGGCAGACGAGCCCCACGGTGGAGAGCCTGACTTTCCCTGGCCGCTGACTTCGGTGCACGCTCTCTTTCCCCGCCAATCCTGGGAGCTGCGGGCGGAGCGAATCGACTTTTCATCTCTGACTCTGGGAGAAGGAGAGCTGATCCTGTCCACCAGACAGGATGTTCGCTGTGTGGATCCGGTCACCGGGGACCATCAATGGAGCCACGACCGGGCACACCAGGTGGAGTATGCAGGCGCGATTGGCTGTGCCGGCAATTCCCTGATTATATCGGACGGCAGTCAGGAGTTGACGGTCTTGAGGCGCGGCGATGGAGCCCGAGAAGCGGTGGTCAAGACCGACGTGGAATGGAGAACGCTGGTGGGCACGGCGTCCTATGGGGACGACGAGTTGATGGTGGCGAGTTCTCGAAACGGTGAGCTTGTGGGATTTGACCGGGACGACGGTCAGGTTCGCTGGCGGCATTCCTCGGGCCCGGGACGCTCGCATACCACGGTCTTTGGAGGACCGTTGATCTGTGTGCAGTCCTCGGAGGGAGTTTTGGCGGCGTTAAATCCGCGAAACGGGGAGATATTGTGGAAGATCCGAACTGGCGGCACGCCGGAATCTCCGGTGGCCTTTCACCAGGGTCGAATTTACGCCCTCACCCATGATCAACTCCACCAGGGGTCCACGATTTACGCCCTGTATCCATTTACCGGTCGATCGGTGTGGCAGGTACGGCTGCCGGGATTTGCCTGCGGGCCGCCGAGTTTTATCGACCACTGGATGATGATTCCCGTGGAGCGACACGGCCAGATTCTGCTGATCGGCCTCGACCTGGAGGCCGTCGACCCACGACCGAATTGGCAGATCCAGCTCTCCAGCGCCGGCGTAGACCGACCGACCGCGGTGTTGCCGGTGATGATCGACGAGAAGATGCATGGACTGATTCGCACGGATCGGGCGGAGTTGACCTGCTTTCGGATCAATGACGGAGTGGTGATCTGGAGGGTGATGCCGGCATCGGAGACTCTGCTTTTATACGGAAATCTTCCGCTATTTCGGCTTAGAGAAGCGGTGGTTAACGTCTCCAGCTCCGTGGATCTACGTCATCTGAAGACGGGCAAGCTCCTCCACTCCTTCTCGGCGATCGAAGCCCCGGAGTTCGGGTTTTTGGCCGCCCCTTTTAGCTTATTATTGGGAGAACAGGCGCCCCTGGTCGATGATATCGATCAGCTCACCGCTTTTAACGTCGACCACTATCTGGCCGTGGTTCCCTGATCAGATCCCGAAAAAGAGTCGCTTGGCGAAGTCGCTGGAGAGATCGGATTCAAAGATCTTGCGGGCGGCTTCGCGGATATCGTAATCGAGACGATGGAATTGAAAGGTTCGCTCCTCGGTGTCATAGACGCCGTAACAGGAGCGGTTATCGTTGTCCCGGGGCTGGCCTACACTGCCGACGGTGACGATATATTTCTTATCCTCATCAAACCTCAATTTGGGTCCGAATATCTCCACCGCTCCCTCATCGGGGTCGAGGCGAAACGATTTGGTCAGGTGGGAGTGACCGATAAAGGTGACGTTATTGAGATCATCCCAGTGACTCAGGAGTTGATTGGCTTGCTGAAGATTGAAGACATATTCGAAGTCTTCCATATTCACCGGAGATCCATGACAGAAGGTGAGGTTTTCAAAGTCTTCGCGGTAGGGAAGAGAGCGAAGCCATTCGTGATGGTCTTCGTGGAGGCGTTTGGCGTGCCAGTCCAGGGCGTTTCGGGCAGCGTCGTAATAATAAGCGTAATTCATCCGTCCGCAGACCGCAGCGTCGTGATTGCCGACGACCGTGGTTGCCCCCAACTCCCGGACCGCTTCGCAGCAGGGGTTGGGTTCGGCGCCGTAGCCGACGACGTCGCCGAGACAGACATATTTATCGATGGGTGGATCGTGCTGTTCGTAGGCCTTCACAACGAGCTTTAGAGCGTCGAAATTGGCATGGATATCACTAAAGATCGCGATAAGCATTGAATTGGCTTCCAGTGCAAAGGTGGGGATGAAAAATCAAGATTACTACGCTCCATCACTATGACGCTGAAACAGGGTGTTGTAAACCGCGACTTCACCACAGAACCTCAGACCATTTTCTGGGCCTGACGCGCAGCACTGCGAAGAGCCTTACTGCGATCGCTTGCCATCTCATCAAGTGTACCGGAGCGGGATTCTTCAAGAGCGGCGAGAACCACAAGGAGGTCCTGGTCATCGGGGTCCCGTTTGAGGGCTCGGGTCAGGGGAGGAAGTAATTTATCGCCAAAGCTGGCGAGGCAATCGGCCAGTCGACGTCCGTGTCCTCGACGCCGGGGGTCGCCGACCGCTTCTAGAAGTCGGGGTAAGGCGGCGGCGCTCCCGATTGAAGCGAGCGCCCGGGCGGCGATGAAGGTGGCCGCCGGGCCGGCCGAATCAAGAGCCTGGCTAAGGGCGGCCTCCAGGGTATCGGCCCGGACCTCTATAAATTGAGCCAGGGCGGTGATCTGAGCGGCGTTCATATCTTCGGACGCCTCCAGAACTTCAGTGAGGGCGTCGGCGCCGAAGCGCTCCACCAAAATCTGAGCGGCTTCCAGGCGACCTTCCTTGTCTTTGAGCAAGAGCACCAGATCGGCTCGCTCCATCGAGGAGAGGTCGTCGAAGGTATCCATCACGGCTTCGTCGGGAAGAAAATAGGTCACCCCCGTGGCTTCCGATTGTCTGGAGACGATCAGGCCTTCGATACTGGCTTCTTCCTCTCGAAGGACCTCATATTCGGATTGCCCGTCCTGGGACTCTACTACTTCCTGATATTCTTCGGCGCGCTTTAAGGTGACCTCGGCCAACTCCAACACATCGGCATCGGGGGTGACCCCGGTTTGCTCGGCCAGCTGAATGAGAGCGTCCCAGTTTTCCCATTGCTCCAGGGGATCGAGATCATTTGGACGCAGACCAATACAGCCTTCTGCAAAGTTCGCCAGTAGTCGCTGAGTCAGGCTGATCCGATCGGGAATGATCGCCTCCTCGATGGCAATGGTACGCAATTGTTCATCAAGGGCGATTCCCCAGTTCAGGGCCTGGCGGATCAGATTCTTCTGGATGTGCAATAGTTGCTCGATGGAGAACGCCCGCTTTCCGACGAGATAATCGATTTGTTCGGGCTTCGACCAATACTCAACAATTCCCACGGTCAACTGGACCTGAGAAGCTCCGTCGAGGTCGGTGAAATTCTGGGTAAGAAAGGGATGCTCCATCGAACCCCAGAGGTCGAGCTCTCCGCGGGCCACGCGCTCGGCGGCTTTTCGGATCTTCTCCTCACTATCGCTGCCTGCGCCCTCTCGCCATTGAGCGAGCCTGCGCCGGGCCCATGAAATATTTTTGGGTAGCTGGATTTTGGACTTCCAGGCGCTCACCAGAAGCCCATCGGCGTCGTAGATGCCCAGATGAACCTCGCGGCCCTGTGCGAGTTGTCCGAGAGCGAGGGCCTCTCTTTCGTCAGAGTCGGTCAACGTCGCTGCCAGGGCGTCCTGAAATCCCCCGTCTTCCCCAAACACAGCTAGCGTAAGTGCAATGACCGGGATCTCCTGGTCTTTTTGGAGCTGAAAGATCAGTTCTCTGCGTCCGGCGAGAAATTGCTGTGCTCGTTCATCATCGATGCCGAAGCCAACGACCACCATTTCATCGATAGACTCCAGAAAAAAGGGAGCACCGTCGTCGCCGAGGTCGGAAAAATTCTCGGGAATTACGTCGGATTCTGCCGGAATAAGAGGCCGGGAGTGAGCCGGACCTCCATCCTTGGCAGGGGCTATATCATCAGAGCTGACGACCTCGATGAATTGATCGTCGGTGACCACCTGGGTCGACTCGGGAACGGCTGACTCCGAAGCCGGCCCTTCCTGCTCGAGGCGTAGCTTCTCCTGTTCTAAATTGAGCTCTTTGACCTGTAGTTTTCGCCGTTCATCTTCCAATTCCTGTCGCAGACCATCGAGCTCAGCCCGTTCGGATTGGATTTTGGTCATTGCCTCGTCGACCCGTGCGCTGTCGCGCTCGACCCGGGAAGCGACCTCATCGAGTTGAGCCCGATCTACACGAAGTTTCTCGGCTTTGGCTTCGAATTCGGGATCCGGGGCGGGGCCGGACCTCTCTCCGGTCTGAGCGGCGCTCAGCGCAGCTTCCAATTTGTCGATCCGAGCCTGAAAATCAGCTCGTTCCTCGTCGGAAATCCCCATCTCCGGAGGCTCGCTGATCTGAGTGGGCTCTTCGGCCCAGCCGGAGGGTTTTCCGTCAAAGGTTTCCGCAAGCTGCTCCAACTCTTCGGGGTCGAAGACCACCTGAAAACTGCGCATATACCCGGGAATCTCTTCCGACGAGGTCGCCAGCTCCTGGAGAAGCTCCTGGCGGCACTGCAGCTCCCGATGTCGAAGGGCCTCCGGGAGAACCAGGGCAAAGATCTTCTTGGTCCCATCATGGTAGATAACGGGGAACGCAGGCTGATAGGTACGGCCCTTCTCGAAGGGACATTCCACCTGATTGAGGGTGCCTTCCCTCAACTCGTTGGCGAGGTCGGGATCATCGGTCGCATTGACGCACCGATAGAGATGGGTGGTAAATATAGAACCTCGGGTGCTGCTAATCTGCACCGAGGTTTGGGCGGTTTCTCCCAGAGTCGCCCCAGAAGTTTCTGAGAGTTCGGAACGAGATCCCTGTGCCATAATCTAGGCCTCTTTCAATGCGCAACAAAATCAGATGACGTGAAATCCTTGGAGAAGGTTGATACCACGGGATTTCCCGCGTCATCAAGAGGTAGCTTTGAAAAGGGTGTGATCCAGGTTCGTTCGTCGGTACTGGGTTGCGAATCGGTAGAGGCGGGCTGCACTAAACCAGATTTACTCCGAAACCCGGAGTTTGTGCTTTGTGAGGTCGGCGTCTGCCCGCTTTTCCTCTCTCCAGGTAGCGATGCTGGCTGTCGATCGGAAAAACGAACATCCATCCA
>SKNI01000431.1 GCA_007120615.1 Myxococcales bacterium
CGACCAGGGTGGAGTCGGGAGCAAATAAAGAGATGCCCGGGCTGAAGTCGGAGCTCTCCACGGAGATGCGCAAGATCTCGTCGCGCTCCAGTTGGACCTGATAGGTTCGATAGGGAGCGCCGTCGCGGGGATTTACGGCATCATGGGGGGAGAGCGTATCGGTGGAGGAGGCTCCGACCTCGATGGCTTCCAGGTCTTTGATGAGAAAGGGTGAAGAACTCTCGGCCTGGGGCGTTGCGCAGGCGCTCAACGTCACAGTAAGACCGAGCAGGACAAGTCCGGTGAAAAAGCGGTGGGTGTTTGGAAGGTGGGAGGTCACGTATTTCTCCTGAATCAGAACTGCAAATGAAGTGCAAAGAAGCGAAGGCGTTCAGCCGTGTTGTCCGGAGGGCCCGGTGGTCCGAACCCGGAGAGTAAAAGAGCCGATCTCATTGGGCGCCACGGAGGTAACCCCGATGCGGTAGGTGCCGGGGGCCAAATCCTGGGTGATCTGGGCCCGGCTGGCTGCGTAATAATCGTATTCCATCTCCACGATGGTCTGGCCGAATTCGTCCTCCAGAATCAAAAAGGCTTCAAATTCATGTTGGGCGAGGTCGATTCGAACCTCGCCTGCGACCTCTACGGTGAGGGTGATATATTCGATCGGCGTGTAGCGAGGCTGATAGATCTCGGATGCCTGGGTCAAGGCGCCTTCGACGGACTCTCCCACCGCGACCTGGTCGCTGTCGGGAGCTTTATGAAGTGCGGTGGTAACCCGGTAGGCTCCGCTCTCCTGGGGCATGGCGGAGGTGGCCCATAAGGTATATTTTCCGGGCTTCAAGAGCCAGTAAATCCGCGCATCATAGACCGGCGGGTTCTGCCAGTGGTGTTGAGCATTATAATTCCATCCCGAGTCCTGATCCTCTCGTAAGATGCGACCGTCTTCATCGGTGAGGACCAGGTAGGAGTTAAAGTCAGTGGTGTGCATCAGGGCGTTGATGATGGCCGGCTCGTCGAGCTCAAACTCCATGGCCTCCCCCTTGCGCATCGAGGATGGAATGGTGGTGCGATTCCATCCCAGAAAACTTCGAAAGGTCTGACCCAGCACAAAGGACTCAGTACGCTGAATCTCACCGAGCTGACCGTCCAGGGTGTAGCGCCCGTCGGGACCGGAGTGAAATGCGGTGATCCAGATCTCGTAGTTGCCGGCGGGCAACTCGGTCAGAATCGAGGAGTCTCGGGCGCCGATCTGGGGGTGAGTCTGGGCCAGAACCGTCTCGGTGTCGCGCTCCACGATCGAGAGTTGGGGCGTAAAGTCCGAGGAGTTGACCTTGAGTTCCACGGCGGTGTCTTCGCCGAGGTCCAGTGTATGAACGTTTAAGAGGGCGCGGGTCTGGGGATGGATTCGACCCCCTTCGTAGAGAAAGTCGGTGACTTTGCCGGGGAAGCGAAACGCAGCAGATGGCTCCACGGTTTCGGTGCTCAACTGAAAGGCGCCGAGTTCTCCTACTTCGAGGCTGGAGATGACGACCAGATATCTGCCTGGTTGTGCGGCGCGGCGAATCAGGCTCTTTCGGCCGCTGACGCTGTCGTGAGTTCCGGCATGAGGCTGGCCGAAGGCATCGAGTTCGCCGTAGCCGCCGAAGCCACCGTATCCTCCGTATGCCCCAAGTCCACCCAATGTGCCGTGCCCGCCGTAGCTCCCGTATCCGTAGGGGTCGTGGCTATGGGAAGTGGTGATCTGGCTAGACCGGGTGCGACTCTCGGTGCTTCCGATCAAGGAGCCGTCGGGCCCGAAGAGGGCGATGCCGGGAGAGAAGTCGGAGCTCTCCACAACAATGCGAAGGATATCATCTTCCACCAGAAAGAGTTCATAGGTGCGATAGGGCGCCCCGTCGCGAGGGTTGACGGAGTCGCTATTACCGAGGCGATCGGCTTTGGCGGTGTTGACCTCGAGAGGATGAAGATTGGAGATGGGAAAGGGACTTGTATCGGTGGGGGCCGACGACACACAGGCGGCCAGCACCGATGAGCAGAGCAAGGCTACAAAAAATACTACAGACCGATACAAAAAAACCGATGATCGCTCAGACACATCTCGCTCCGGGGGACAGGCAGTTTTAGGAAGCTGTCGAATCGCTTGGACTATAAAGCAGGCGTAAACGAAACGGAAGTATCCTAATTGCCGGGTCACCGTTACTCGCTGCCGAACCGCCGGGCGATAAGATTGCGGGTATCATCCAAAATGATCACCGAGCAGGGAACGAAGAAGAGGCAAATTACCGTCCCGAAGAGAATTCCAAAGCCCATGCTGATGGCCATGGGGACGAGAAATTCGGCCTGAACGCTGGTCTCGAAAATCATCGGGGTCAGTCCGATAAAGGTGGTCGCAGCGGTGAGCACGATCGGGCGAAAGCGCCGACAGGCGCCGGCGACAATCGCCTCGTGAACCGAGAGCCCCTGGCGGGTGTAGTGATTGGCGGTCGCCAGTAAAATCAGGGACACATTGACCACGATTCCCGACAGCGCGATCATGCCCATGACGCTCATAAAACTCAGGGTCGCGCCCATCAATAAATGTCCGACGATGGCTCCGATGCACCCGAAGGGAATGATGATCATGATGATCAGGGGCTGAATATAGGAGCGGAAGGTAAAGGCGAGCAAAATATAGATGGTAAAGAGGGCCAAGAGCATCGCGAAGATGAGTTGGTCTAAGGCCTCTTCCTGTTCGGCCTGCTCCCCGCTGACGGACCAGCCCAGGCCGGGGTACGATTGTACCAATTCATCGAGGGGGCCGGCGCGCAGGGTGGCCATGACCTCGTTGCCCGAGGTTTCAGCATCATCGACGGCGGCGGTGACCTCCACGATGCGCTGACCTCCCTCTCGTCGGATGGTTACGTGGCCCCGGCTGCGCTCGATGCTGGCCGCCTGGGAGAGGGGTACCTCACCGCCTCCGGGAGTGCGAAGGATCATGGTCTCGATATGATCTTCGGATTGTCTCTCCTCCAGCGGGCGACGCACATAGACCCGCAACTCCTCCCGCCCTCGCTGCAGGCGAACGGCTTCGACTCCGAAGAAAGCCGCCCGCAATTGTCGACCCAGAGCGGACTCCGTAAGCCCCAGGCTTCGGGACTCCGGGCGCAGTTGGATATCGAGTTGTTCTTTTCCTCGGGCCACCCCGCTGTCGACGTCGAGGACTCCTCGGATTTCACGAAGGGTCTGGGCCAGATCCTCGGACGCGCGCTCCAGTGTAGTAGAGTCGGGATGATGAAGCTGCAGCGCGACGGCGGCGCCGGTGTCGAGCCCGGAGGAGTAACTGTAGAGCATCGCTTCGACGCCGGGGACCTCTCCGATCTTTTCTCGCCAGCGGTCGGTAAACTCGGCCGTGGTAAAGTCCCGTTCATCGGCGCTGACCAGGTCCACCGAGATCCGGGCAATATGACTGCGAGCTCCCGGGGCGCTGCCGGTAGGCCCGGAGCCGGGAGCACCACGCCCCTGCTCGGTGAGAATGCCCCGGTGAATCGTTTCATCGCCCATCTCCTCGATGACCTCATAGGCGGCATCCAGGACCCTGTCGCCGACCTCATGGGTCAACTCTGCGTCCGTCCCAAAGGGCATTCGGATATTAACGGAGGAGACGTTTCCTTCTACCGGCGGGAAGAAATGAAAGTTCATCCGGCCGCTGAAGACCAGTGCGGTCAGAATCAACAAACAGGTAACCCCGGCGGCCATGGTGAAGTAGCGAAACGAGATCGCTCGGTGCAACGCCGGTCGATACTGATTTTCGATAAATTTGTTTAAAGCTCGTCCAAAATAAGCCTGGTATTTCATCACCTGGGCGAGCACACCGGTCCACTTTGTGGGTTTGGAGCGCGAGAGGTGGGCCGGTAAAATGACCAACGCTTCAATCAGCGATAGCACCAGCACCAGAACCACTACGATGGGGATCACTTCAAATAAGTTGCCCGTGGTGCCGGGAATGGCCAGCAGTGGCAAAAATACGGTGCAGGTGGTCAAAAGAGAGATGGACAGAGGACCGGCCACTTCCCGCACCCCCAGGATGGATGCCGTCAAAGGTTCCTTGCCTTCTTCTCGTTGCTTGTAGATCGCCTCACCGACGACGATCGCGTAATCGACGATGATTCCCAGGCATAAAATGAAGGCGAAGAGGCTGATCATATTAAAGGACACGCCCAGAAAGGGCATGAAGATCAAGGACCCCAAAAACGCGATCGGAATGCCCAGCGTTACCCAGAAGGCGAGCTTGATATTGAGAAAGAGCCCCAGCACCAGGAGGACCAGAAAAAGGCCCAGATAGGCGTTTTTGAGCAGGAGGTCGATGCGATCGGAAAACTCCTCGGATTCGTCTTCCCACAGAGCATATTCGACGCCCGGTGGAAGATATTGGGCGTGCTCATCGAGATAACGGCGGGTAGCCCGGGAGACCTCCATGGGGGTCTGATCGCCCACCCGGGCTACGATGAGCCGTGCGGCCTGTTTTCCGTCGTAATAGGTCAGACGGTTGAGGTCTCGAAATCCGTCGTGGACTTCCGCGATATCGCTCAGGCGTATGGTGCCGCCCTCGGGGTCGGCCAGTACGATGATATCTTCGAATTCTCGCTGCTGTTCTTTGCGTTCACTGGTGCGGACCAGGACCTCGCCGCCGGGAGTCTTGAGGCCACCGCCGGGGACTTCCACAGCCGCAGACCCGACAATGCTGGCAACCTCATCGATGGTCAGGCCGTGAGCCCGCAGAGTTGACTCTCGGGCCTCGATGGACATCTCGGGCGCCCGCATTCCGGCGAGTGCGACACGAGAGATCTCCGGCTGTGCGAGGAGCCCTTCGCGGGTATTCTCCCCCAATTCTCTGAGAGTGCGTTCATCGACGTCGCCGTAGATGACCACGGTCAGCACGTTAACCCGGGCGGTTCGCAGACTGATATTGGGGCGATCCACATCGTCGGGAAAGATACTGATTCCATCGACGGCCGCCTGAATCTCGTTCATCGCCAATTCGGGGCTGACTCCGCCGACCAATTCGACGGTGACCCGGCCGCCCCCCTCCCGGGCGATGGCATAGCTTCTGTGGATGCCGGGGACGTTCTGGATGGCATCTTCTACGGGCAGGATCATGGCCTGCTCGACGTCTTCGGGGCTGGCGCCGGAGTAGCTGACGTTGATTCGAATTTCGTGGAGGAAATAATCGGGAAAGACCTCCTGACGGATCTCCAGGGTCATGATGAACCCACCCACCAGAAAGATGACCATCAACAGGTTCGCGGCGACCGGGTGTTGAGCCATAAAGGCCAGGGGGCCGCGCATGATATCCGGGTTGGGAGCTTCCGCAGGTGAAGAGGTCACGGAATCTCCTCATCGTCCTGGAGCTCGTTCTCGTCTTCGATCTGGTGCTCGTCCCCGACCCCGACCCCGACCCCGACCTCGTGCTCGTTCTCGTCCTCGTGCTCGTCCTCGTGCTCGTCCTCGTCCTCGTCCTCG
>SKNI01000325.1 GCA_007120615.1 Myxococcales bacterium
ATGATGAGTCCCCGAAGAAGTCGGTCGCTCCACCGAGATGGAATCCACCTCAAACCCGTCTACCGGATCATCATCGGTGGTCGGCTCCGCCGATACTCCGGTGACTTTTACGTAGTGATAAGCCTCCGGTTCATCGGAGGACTCTCCACCGGAACAATTGGCATCCGCTTGCGCCCGCTCCAGCAGATCATCGAGTTGTGCGTACAGACTCGCCCCTGGACAGAGATTACTGGAGTGCCCGGAATGATCTCGATGACCACCGACGTGGTCTCGGTCCAACTCGATGTCGTATTTATCCCCCAGATACCGAAGCATCTGCGCCAGACTGGCCAGCTGCTCTTCGGAAGGCTCTCCCTCCTCATAATTTCCGATAAGCGAAATCCCAAGATTCCCGGAATTATGGTCTAAGACATGAGCCCCCTGCCGATCTTCGGGATTTCCTCGATAGATTGTACCGTCCCAACTGATCAGGAAATGATATCCGATATCCCAGTAGTCTCTCTCGTCCATATGACCGTTCTGCACCGAACGAACCCAGTAGGCTCCATCCGATTCCCCGTTGGGCTGCACCGTATGGTGAACCGTGATTCGATCGGGAGTGTGATGGGCACGGTTTCGGGTCGCTGTGCGGGCATCCCATGCACTTCGCGGGCGAATATTGGGATCCGTTGACGGATCGGAGCACATCGGCTCATCGTCGCCTACAGCCCCTCCGCCGGATCCGTCCCCGGCGCATTGACTTCCTTCTGCTACTCGCGCTCGGGCATCATCGCCGTAATAAAACCGCAAGATCCTCTCATAATCCCAGCCCTGATCCGACAGGCAGGATGAGCCGTTTTGGGACATCGTCCCCCGATTCGCCGGATTTCCCGGGTGCCCTTGCGGTGAGCGATGGATCTCGTTTCCCATCAATCCCTCATTATAGGTGACACATCGTTCGGTGTCCTGAGTCCCGGCCCCATCGCAAACTGTATTCGGTGCGGCCTCGCCCACACAGCTCGCGTCCCTGGGAACGGCTCCGGCCACGTAAAACGGCGCTATTACGTGATCGCCATGAGTCAACACCTGACCGGCCGTGGCCCGCACCGCTTCATAATGGCGCTCCTCGGGCTGGGCATAGGAACAATCATAGACCTGGTGTCTCTCATCGGTGAATAAGGGACGCCCCAGGTCTTCTGACATAAAGAGGGCATAAGTCCGGGCCGCGATCGCCTGCGCCTTCAAAGCCTCCATCGGGGCATTTCCGTTCTCACAGGCCACCACGCTGGGAAGATAGTCCTCCTCCACATCCACCGCGCCGTACCCTTCCAGCTGTACCGTACAAAACGGACTCAGCTGCTGAAGACGA
The DNA here is from genome assembly GCA_007120615.1 of Myxococcales bacterium. Classification (GTDB taxonomy): domain Bacteria; phylum Myxococcota_A; class Bradymonadia; order Bradymonadales; family Bradymonadaceae; genus SKNI01. Next base: position 1,349 of record SKNI01000325.1, read on the forward strand.
ACTTCGGTGTCCTCTTCCAGCACCAGGCCTTGTGGTGGCTCGTCCTCCATCCCACAACCCACAGAAAGCAGGAGCGCCATCGTCGCCAGACAGACTCCGGCTCGGGAAAAGTTTTGGAAAGTGCCGGCTCTCTGTCTAATCATGATTCGAACCATTGGAAAGCTCCGTGCCATTATAATAATTGTCGATTTCATTTCGGCTCCAGGGACTACCGTTTTCAAACAGGACCAGCACATATCGATATAATGCTGCAGAAATTGTGCCGACATCCCTGTTTTCCGGGCCACATCCACCCTTTCGAGGTCTCTGGGTTCATGGTGCTTGACCTCTCCCCCTTGTTGCGCCTACTTGACCACAGCATACTACATATGCCTACACTTGCGAAAAAAATTCTTTCCCGCAGTTCGCCGTTCAAACTTTCCCGCGAAATTCCAACTCTCGACTGACCACTTCGCCCCCCAGGACCGGGCCGGAGTGTGACAGATTTACACAGGTGATCGAGATCGTGGCGGCGAAGTAACTTTTTCAATTTTGCTTCTACCGACAGGTTCCGATCATACCTCCATATAACCTGCAAATTGACAGAGGGGCCGTTGCTGCATACCGTCCCCTGCCTTGACGCCGAGTGGCATCTTTTATTGAGGATTTTGATTTATGGCTACCACCGTTGACGACGTACCGATTCTATTGACCGGATTCCCCGGCTTTCTGGCCGATCACCTCCTGCGAAACCTCGCCGGCGATCGACGGGCTCCGATTCATATTCTCTCGTTGCCCTCCACCGTTGAATTGGCTCGGACCCGCCTCACCATGATGGAGAGAGACTGGCCCGGTCTTAAGAATCGATGGACCGTACACCCCGGGGATATTTCCAAACCCGATCTGGGCCTTCAGGCGAAGACCTACGCCACGTTGACCGCAGAGATAGGAGTGGTGTGGCATCTGGCCGCGATTTACGATCTCGCCGTGGAGGCCCAGTTAGCCTACCGCGTAAACGTCGGTGGCACCGGTTATATCCTCGACTTCTGCACGGCCTGCGCTGACTTCCACCGGCTCAATTACGTATCCACATGCTATGTCTCCGGTGAGCGCACCGGTACGATATACGAAGATGAACTCGATCGTGGACAGCATCACAAAAATCACTATGAGGCCACCAAATTCTGGGCCGAAGTCGAAGTCCAGCGTAGACGAAAAGATATCCCCACCACTATTTTTCGCCCCGGGATCGTAGTGGGTAACTCCACCACCGGAGAGACCAATAAATACGACGGGCCATATTATATCTTTCAATTATTGCATCGGCTGCCGGAGTGGATGCCCTTTCCCAATATTGGAAGCGGCAACGCCGTGGTGAACCTGGTCCCAATCGACGTGATAGCTCAAGCCCTGAGTGCGCTCGGAAAGCACGAAGAGACCCAGGGAGAGACCCTTCACCTGGCCGATCCCCACCCGATGACTGCTCAGCAAATCGTTAACCAGGTGCTCGCGCTTCTTGGTCGACGCCCCACGGTGGGACGCCTCCCGGCCTCCTGGGTCGAACGAGCGCTGGATAATAAGACCGTTTCCGAATGGACCGGTGTCCCGAAGGAAGCGCTGGTTTATTTCAACCACGATGCCCGCTACGACACGACCCGCGCATCAAACCATCTGGAGAAGCTCGATATCCACATTCCCCATCTTTCCATTTATTTGAACAATCTTGTCGACTTTTACCTGCGCCATCCCGAAGAACCGCCTGGCCTGCTCGAAGCGAGATAAGCGGCTTAATTATCCGGCGTCGACCAGAGTTCGGGCACCCCGGGAGCTCCCTCCTGGGACAGGGGCTGCTCATGGTCGATCCCGAGCATATCGCTGTAGGGCGAGGAGCTATCCAACTGGGGACGAATTACCTGCATCGCCCACAGCTCCGCGTTATAAGGGGGGCGTGGGGGCACCAAAAGATTGTACTCCGCCTTCACATCGAAGCTATGACCGTGGGGAAATTCATAGGTCACTTCCCTGACCACATGAGCAACTCCGTAACGGATTCCCGCTCCCAGAACTGCGGGGATGCCCGAATTGATCTCGTAGTCTACCGACTGGGCGCCGGAGCCGTCGTCGACGAGGGTCTCGGCAAACCGACTCCCTCCGATGACATCACTGGGGTTATTGGTGCGGCTGCGATTGCCGTCTACGAAGACGGGTACTTGATTGGCCACCGGACCTGCCCGGTAATCTGATTCTCCCCAATGACCGTTGCTCCCCATGGCTGAGTAGGTTCCCCTCTCATGCGAGTCTACCGCTGTACCCAGAGATTCAATCTGTTGACTTGACGAATATTGCGCAAGATGAGCTGTGGCATGATTTGCGGCTGTAGCGGGCTGGGCGTTGTGCTGCCCGGGAGAGCCCGACTGAATGCCCTCATGGCCCAATTCCTGACTGGTTCGGACTTCGCTCCACAACTGGCGCTGAGCGTCGTTCCATTCGTAGGTCAGCGTATTTCCAGTCGCCCCCATATAGAGCATGAAATTCAACAGCAGCAAAAAGATGGGCAAAATGATGACGAACTCGGTCAGCGAAGTTCCCGCCTCATCCCGGTCGAATTGCTGGAGTAGCCCTTTCCTTATCCATTTCATCGGCTTACTCCGTCGATCGTAGTTTGTCCCATTCCCCGGGTGACCCGCTCCATATAGATCAGGTCGTCGAGCATCTCGGCTCCACTTCCCACGAAATTATCGTGGAAGATTCCGCTGAGCATCAACCGATCCAGCGAGGAGTGAAACACCGTATTGAGATCGCTTCCTTGCTCTCGAAACTCGCCGGGCAACGAAACCGGACGCATCCGAGAGGTCCAGGCCGGCGTCCAAATATCAGGGGCGCCGTCTCCCTGAAAAGAGATCTCCGAGCGCGCCATACCCCAGAATCCGCTGGGCCGATACATCCTCCCGGTCATCGATTCAGAATCGTGTTGATAGTCCACACCGGGCACCCGATATCGATCCCGCATATGATCGAAATATTCCGGCTCATGGCGAAAGGTGATCACGATATTAGAGGTCCAATTCAACCAGTCGGCCTCCGATCGAATGCTCAGCGGGTGAAAGACATAGGGCGCCGCATAGCTGCGCTCCCCGTCGGACATGGCCATTCGCGAATATCGAAGTCCCTCGGTCATGGTACCATCGAAGGATGCCCCCCGATCGATGACCTCGTCCGATGCCGCCCCGAGGCTGGATCGTGAGCGATGACGGTCTACGTTGACCGCCATATGTTCGTGCTCTCGCCATAATTCATTATTGGCCATCCCCTCGATCATCGCGTCGAATCGGCCCGGCCACACCGGAAGCTGGTCGGTCATGGAGGATTGATTATATCCCACACCGGGACCGGCCTCGGAGATGACCTGGCCCAACAAATCCGGTCCCGGGGCCTGGGTGGTTCGAGGAGGAGGATAACTGGTCGCGAAGGTCGCGCCATTTCGCTGAGCCCGAGTTACCGCTTCGCTCCATCCCCACCATCGGGTGATGGCAGTGATATAATTCTGGTAATTATGAAGCGCCCGGACATCGGCCGCATAATAATCGCTATTGCCCGTATAGGCGTCGAAATCATTATCTAACTCCGTCAGAAATAACTCCGCATTCTCGTACGCCACGTCCCAGTCACACTGGGGCAATTGGTTGACGCATTCCATGATCCGATCGGTTACATACTGACGGTAAGAAAAGAACATGCTCGCGTATACAGAATGCACCCCTACCACGGAGCGTTTACCCACGTTGGTAAAGGCCACCATATTCATCGAGCGCGCTTTCACCGACCCCTGACTAAATGCTCCCATATCGGCACTGGCCTGCACCTCGATCTTGTCTTTGCTGACGATAATTCCGTCGAACATCAGCCAGGCCATCAAAAACAGAATCAGGACCGCCGCCAGACAGAGCAGCACCACCGCGCCACCCTCGTCTTTGGAAAGGGCATCGAGCATATCTCCAGACTCCCGTCGCCGGGAGCGAACCGGAAACTTATTGTTCAGGGAGTTGAGCATTCGGGGGCACCTGTGAAGAGTACATGATATCGCGGGTCATATTGATATAGACCCCTGGCAATCCTGCGACTGTGCCGGGCGAACCGAAGAGATGACCCACCAGCGGAAAGGTCACCTTATGGCTATAATGAATGGTCACTCCCACTTGCTCGCCGGTATCGACCAACTCCACGTCCAGCGCCAGGTAGGCAAAGGTAAATTTTCGCACCGACCGTTCGGGGTAGGAGGCCGTATCGAGGGCTCGGTAGAATCGATATTCCGTCGCCCCATCGAAGTCATTGAGGTTCTGTGCCCCGTCCAGGGCGATTCGCCCGGAGTCGTTGGGGGGAACAGCGAGCTGACTGGCGAGCAGGCTGGCCCGCATTTTAAAGAAATTATCCGAATCGATCTGGCTCTCATCGGGGCGAAAGTCCGAAGGCGCCACAGGCGCCAGCGATGCCGCCGCTTGAATGCGCGCCATATCGATGACCATATCCTCGGTGACTCCTCGACGGGCGGCTTCATCGTTGGCCGGATAGGTCTCCGGATGCCACAGCCACACCGTTCGCCCGGCCTGTGATGATGCGTAATTAAAGAGCATCGAGGCCAGGTTCATCACCGCTACCTGTGAGAGCCCCATAATCAGAGTCAAAAGCAGCGGCAAGATGATGATCGTCTCCGTCATCACCGTCCCGCGAGCCTTTTTGATCATCCGCCCGGGTTCTGCCTTTGCGCTCCAGATGGCCTTTCCGATCAGGTAAAGCATCGTCCACGCAGCCAGGGAAACCACCAGGTGAATGGCGAGTTCACTGGCGAATAGTGATGCATCGCCCCACTCTTGGGTGACTTCTACCATCCATTGCAGGTGAGTGCCTCCAATCGTCATCCATGCCAACGTCACCGCCACCAGCAAAACGCCGGTCAGGTGCACGACGAGTTCCCCTGCGGCGCGGGACGCCCCTACACTCCAACGTCCTGTGGAGCGGTCTTTGTTCTGGGATTTGGAAGTCTCGTCATTCATTCTATGGACTCGAAAACCAGGAGGCTATTGGGATACGCACTTGATAGTCCATGCAAAGATGAGGCCAACACCGAAATTAACCCCTTTTAGTCCGACAGTGTCCTACATCGTGACACACTGTCATACCATCATGGACATTTTACCTCACAAATCCGTTTCTTCGTCTGCTCGAAAGAGGCTCTCACTGAGCGCCCGGAGTTTTTCACCCTCCCGACGCGTCGTCGTCACAAAATCCTCGTCCTCATCATCCATCACCCTATCAATGCGTTCTGTCGCCTGAGCCTCCCGTCGTCTCTCCTCCGTGCGGACAACATCGCTGCCCCGGGAGATAGACCGCTCCAACTCATCGATCCCGAACGCATTCTGCGCCCGCCCCACTGCGGCAATCGCCGCTTCTACTACCGTCACACCCGTGGCATCTCGGGCCGCCTCACACCACTCTACCACATCAACCCTTCCACCGGCGTCAAATTGCACCGCTTCCTCACAGGTCCGCCGGATAAATCGCACCGAAGAAAAAGCATAGAGTGGATCGGAGACCTCCAGACCGCACTGGGTCTCGATGGACCCTGACAGATGGGCCGCGATGGCATCCACCTGATGATGCTCATCCATCAGATGGCACCCCAGATGAGTCGTCCAATGAAAAAGATCCGCCGGAGTCCAGGAAAGCGACTCGTTCACCGGATCGGTCCCCATCAAGGTCGCCGCCGGCAGGTCTACGGCTTCGATCAATCTTCGAAAGAGCGGCACCTTCAACTCTTCATTCCACAGGTGGGGATTGACGGCGAGAATCGCACCGTCATCGGCATGTTCGCTCAACGCTCGTCCGCAACATTCGGCAAACTCCGGGGTAGAGGCACTCAACGAACACCGCAGCAACTCCGGCGTGCCCTGGCTCTGATGAAGCACTGCGGTCTGAGCAAAGGCGTCTGCTGCTTCACAACCGATATCCTCGGGCAAGATCTCCCCACTCATCCATCCTTCATACCAGTGGCGGCTTAGATGTCGGGCAATTCTCAGGGCCAGATCCGGCTTCTCCTCCTCCACCGAAAGCAAACATCGCGTCGCCACCGACGGTCGATACTCCAGAATCCCCCTCATTCGCCTCTCCACATCGCGACCTTCTCCCATCAGGGCGCGCTCACAGGCCAGACGGGCCACCGCATCCGATCGATCCTGACTGGCTCGCAACAGGGACTCCGTGGAGAGCAAATCACCCACCACAAAAACTGTCGCCGCCCGATAAGCCCCCACATTCCAAGCCATAAGTGGAAGGCCGAAAAGTGACACCAGCAACACCGCTGCCAACAGTGAGCGAGGTCTTGCTCTCTGAGACTTCACCAGCAGAACCAACCCCACCGGCACCAGCACCACTCCCAGAAAAACCAGGACCGGAAGTTGCGGAGCAAACCACTCCAGGATCGCTATCATCAACACCAATCCGGAGACGAGAAAAACCGAAGGAATCACCCACTGAAAACGGGAGAGTGCATCATCCTCACGCACTCCCGTGTCATAGATCAGTGTCGCGCGCCTTCGGTTTGGCTTATCGTTCTCCATCCATCGCCTCAACAAACTTTTCGGATATCCACATCACACTACCTGCAGCAATCGGTTCCCGCCTAGATCGTGTACTATCAGGCAAGAACCATTCCACTGCCTTCCGAAGCGACCGACTCCCCTTGTCCGGTTGATAAACTCTCTTTTTTTCGTTCGATTCGATTTCATCGAAGTCAACGATGCCAGACCATACACCATTTGTCGACATACTGACGGAACGGAAACTCCAAACTTTCCCGAGAAACAACATCTTCTTCACCAGCGATACGACACCGCCAGCGTTGTTCTGCCGGTTCGCAACCGAGCACCGACGGGCCTGGATCCCAACCGAAAATATTCACGGTATTTGAATTGGTGGTCATGCCTGTCTATACTGCTGACCTTCGTAGTCCTCTTGAGTGCGGATTCTTTACAGATGTCAAAATTTCGGCCGGTTCTACTGGACCACCAAAAATACTGATTGGATGCCAGAAAATATGATCAACTATACCACTTATACGCGATCCCTCGTTATCGCTTTCCTCGCTACATTACTGACGCTCGGTTCATTTGCGTGCTCCGAAGACGTGGACTCCAACTCGGGGGACGTAGACGTTCCTGACGTCACAGAAACCGACGCCGGAGATCACGATGATACGGATCGGGCCGACACCGATGGTGATTCCGAAGGGGATGGTGATAGCGACGCCACGGACGTCGGGGACGCGGAAAATGATGGCGATAGCGATCCCGACGCCGGCGATCCCGATGGGGGCGACTCCGATCCCGACGGCGACGGTGTGGTTGCATTGCCCGATCTTCAGATCGACGGAATCAATCCCAACCGTGGCCCGGTCACAGGAGGCACTCCCTTCGTCATCGAAGGAGAGGGGTTCACTGAAAACTCCGTGGTTCTCTTTGGAATCACCGAGGTAGCGGTCGACCTTATCGAAGAAACGTTAACGGGCACCACGCCCGCCGGCGAAGCCGTCGGTCCGGTCACGGTTCGCGTCATCGACGAAGAGACGGGCGAAGACTTTATCAATGATGGGTTCACTTATGTGGAGCCCCTGCGGCTCAATTCGGTTCAACCCTCAATATTGAGCGTACACGGCGGCGTTGAGATCTCACTCTACGGCCAGGGATTCACTGAGGATACCCGTGTAACCATCGGCTCAAGCCCCGTGCCCGGCCAGACCGTCTTAACCTCCGGTCATATGCGCGTGATCGCCCCGCCGAACTCCGCTGGCACCGCCGACATCCGATTGACCGACTTAAACAGCTCCTACCTGGCAGTGGACGCGGTAAGCTATATCTCTCCCGTTCGCCTGACCGACGTGACCCCGCCGGTCGGTTCCACCGCCGGCGGTGACACCGTGATCCTGGAAGGCTCCGGTTTTTCCAACGATATTGAGGTCTATTTCGGAGGGACCCCTGCTACCGTAACCGATATCAATCCCTCTCGAACACGGCTCACGGTCACCACTCCCGCTCACGTCTCAGGGATCGTACACGTCAACGTGGAGACCGAAGACGACGGTGCTATCCTCCCCAATGCCTTCGCCTTCATCGGCGACGGCGGCGGTGACCCCTCACTTGACGGAGTATTCCCCGCCCACGGCCTCACCACCGGAGGCGAAGAGGTCTACCTGGTCGGACAATTTGACGCCAACGCCAGCCCCGACGTCACCTTTGGCACGTCGGCGGCAAACGTACTCAGCGTGGAAAACGAAGTGATCATCGTGGAAACCCCCTCTGCTGATGTGGGCGTCGTCGATGTCCTCGTCGAATATGACTCCAACAGCCTCCTTCTCGAAAAGGGCTTTACTTACTTCGCCGAACTCACCGTCGATGATCTCGATCCTTCGGAAGGGCCCACAGCAGGTGGAACCACCGTAACCGTTACGGGAAGTGGCTTTACCGATGCTGAAACCGTCAGTCTGGGAGGCGTCAGCGTCGCCTTTGAAGTCGTGGACGACGAAACCATCGTCTTCACCACCCTCCCCTCCAACGGAGGACATGCCGACCTGATCATCACCTCCGGCGGAAACCAGACCGCGAACACGAATGACGCGTTCTTCTTCACGGAGACCCTGGAGTTGTGGAGCCAGTCGCCGACCCGTGGTTCAATCGCAGGAAATACGTATGTGGAGATTCGGGGCCAGGGATTTACCTCCAATACGGAAATCTTCTTCGGAGATGCTCCCGCTGCCAGCGTCAACGTTCTCGATCCTTATACTCTGGCTGCTCGCACACCTCCCCATCCGTCCGGGACGGTTGAGGTCTCCGCCACCGATAACGGTGCCGACGCCCTCTCCCCGGATCTCTATACATTCTTCAATCCCGGCGCGCCTTCGGGCGGAGCCTGGGGCAATCCCATCGACGGAGCCGTCAATGTCATCGTCTTCAGTTATATGGGCAGCCCCGTTGAAAATGCCTTCGTCATGCTCTCCACCAACGCCAACACCCCCTACGCCGGGGTGACCGATGCGAACGGAATGGTCACGCTCTCCGGTCCCGATATTCTGGGCGAGCAAACCATCACCGCCGCTGCCGCCGATCACTCCAGCACCACCGTCCAACGGGTTAACGCCGAGAACGTCACCATCTTCTTGCACTCCGACGAAGAGGGAGAGGGTTTCTTCCCCCCGCCTCCCCCGACGGCTACCTACACCGGAAATATCGACGGCCTCGACAAGATCAATCGACCCGACACCGACGAGATTCTGATGGCGATCGTCTACTCCACTCGCCCCACCATGCATGACGACATCCCCGACCCTGGCGCCGAAAATGTCGTTCTGGAAGACGGCCAATACACCATCACCACCCGTATCGGTGACCTCGCTTTGGTCGCCATCGGCGGACTCTACAACACGGTGGATCAGAGCTTTACGCCGACGAGGATGGGCACGGTGCGACATCTCACCGCTTCGGACGGAGGGACCTATGTGGAAGACATCGATCTTGATATTCCACTCAACCAGAATATCGAGTTGAAGTTCAATCAATCTCCCGTCGGTACCCCGGGGCCGGACTTCAATCAGGCGATCCTTTATCTCGATCTCGGCTTCGACGGCGTCTTCGGACCGATGGAAGTCTACGAGACCACCGACGAGGTGACCTCCTTAGATCGCGTCGCCCCCTTGATGGGCAGCATCTCTGATGCCTCCTACACCGTCATTGCCTCGGCAGAGTCCAACGACGGCATCCCCTATTCGGAGACTACTCTTCGAGAGATCACCAATCTCGACCGGCTAAACAGCACCGCTCCAATGACCTCCACCATTAACTTCACCGCTCCCGCTTTTGGAGGCGTGCCTCAAGATGGATTGGTCCAGTGGGAGTATCATGGCTCGGTCATTCCGGACCTCCACTTCTTCTACCTGGAAAATCAGATGGGTGACGTGGTCTGGGAGATCTTTTTGCCTGGCAACGCCACCAGCTTTCAATTTCCTGACTTTCCCGATTTGTCGGAATACGAAATGGAAGATGTGCCCTTCCCTTATCCCGGGGGAAGCTACTTTCTGGTCAATATCGCTATCTCCAAAGACGGCGTCACGGGCGATAGTTTCTCCTACGACGATCTAGGCCTCAACTCATTTAGTGCCTATAGCGTTCACGCCATGCCCATCGGTCTATAACTCCCTGGCAGGGTCCAGGGAATGGAAACGGTGCCTTGTCGCCGTTTCATATTGACCGAACTTATACTGCGGAGTCACCGTGCAACGAGTTAGCTCACCGTTTTCGCTCCTGGCAGTACTGCTTCTGGTCGCCCTGACAACCCCGCTCGCAACGGGATGCAGTGATGACGATCCCGATGAAATCGCCGAAGACGTTGACGCCGGCGACTTCAATGATGCCGACGGGGACGCCCCGGACTCCGAGGACGCCGGTGACTCCGCGACCGGCGATCTCGACGAGGAAGATGCTGATCGTCCCCCTCCTGGAGAAGGCGACAATGACTGGGAGTGGGACGAGGACTTCTCCGTTCAGGCGATCAGCCCCGCCCGTGGCCCGCTGGCCGGGGGCACTCAGGTTCAGATCGCCGGCACCGGCCTTAATTCAAACACCACCGTCCTCTTCGGCTCGACTTCGGTGGAGGTCACCACCTCCCAGGGACAATTGCTCGTAAAAAGCCCTCCCGCTGACAGCGCAGGTCCCGTCACGGTGCGGGTGATCTCGGGCGACGGCGAGACGATCGACGTTGAAAACGGGTTCACCTATTCCAACGGGCTCTCCGTCTCCTCGGCCAGCCCCGATCGAATCCCCACCACAGGGGGGGTTGAGATCACCCTTCACGGAAACGGGTTTGTCGATGCCATGGGCGTCAGCTTCTCCGGTACACCGGCCCGTCGAGTCGATGTCATCAATAACCAACTGGCCCGGGTCATAGCCCCTTCCCATTCGCGAGGTCGCGCGGACCTGCGGGTATCCATCCCCGACGAAGCCGTAGTCCTGGAGGATGGGATCTATTTCTTTCGACCGCTGAGCGTCGATTCCGTCACCCCCGCCGCCGGGTCGATTCATGGTGGAGACACGGTAGTCTTAAAAGGCGAGGGATTCACATCGTCGACCGACGTATTTTTCGGCGATGAAGAGGCGACCATCGTCTCCTTAAATGTCGGTGCCGGAGAGTTGGTAGTCCTTACTCCCCCTGCCGCCACCGAAGGTCCGGCAGATATCTTTCTGGAGAATTCCGACGATGTTCTGCGCCTGCGAAACGCTTTCTATTACGACCAAGAACCCGATAACGCCCTCTACTCCATTTATCCCGGCCGAGCTCCCACCAGCGGTGACTCCGAGCACGTCGTCGCAGGACGGGGCCTCGATGGCTCAGACGCTGTTCTTTTCCTCGACGGACAACAGGTCACGATCCTTGATAGCGGTCCCGGCCACGCCCTGATCGAGACTCCTTCGGTGGACAACCCCGGCGCCGTGGATCTGGACTTTGAACGAGGCGGTCAGCACGTGGCCTCGCTGCCAGACGCCCTCTTATACGAGCTTCGCCCGATCATCTCCGAGGTCGAGCCCGCTTCAGGTTCGGCAGCCGGCGGAGAAACGGTCCATATCTACGGCGAAGATCTAAGCGACGTAAACTCGGTCTCTTTTGGCGGACTTCCCGCCTCGTTTGAGGTCATCGATGATGGTCATATCACCGCGACTACCCCTCGTTCCGAGGCCGGCGCTGTGGATGTCAGGCTGGAAAGCGGCACCCAGCAGGCCGCTCTCGAAAACGGCTATACCTTCTCGGCTCCCCTGGAGATCTGGTCGATGCGGCCCTCTCGCGGTGCCATCGCCGGCGGTACTCACGTGACCGTTCAGGGCCGTGGGTTTACCGGCCTCATCGAGGTCGACATCGGAGGCGAATCGGCCACCAATATCCGACGAATCGATCCCTACACCATTACCTTTCGAACCCCGCCGTCCAACGCAGGCCCGCGAGAGGTCACCATAAGCGCTGTGGGAATGGAGGAGAATACTCCTTATCCCTTCGTCTATTTTAACCCCCTGAGCAGCTTCGGCGGTGCTTCCGGAGCGCCCGTCGATGGCGCGGTCAACGTCTCCGTGGTGACCGTCGACGGCACGCCGATTCCCGGTGCTTTTGTCATGCTCTCCACCCAGGCCGACACTCCCTTCCGTGGATTTACCGACGCTAACGGTCAGATCGTTCTCTCCGGCCCCGGCGTTCTCGGCTCCCAGATGGTCACCGCCACGGCCGCCAACTTCTCCTCGTTCACCGTCCGCCACATCGACGCCGAAAATATCACCATCGTTCTCAACCCCATCGAAGCCGATGGCGGCGGCGGACAGGGCTCCCCCCCGCCGATTGGACGGATCTCCGGCGAGATCACGATCACCGGCAAAAGTGAAGATCCCGCCGGGGGCACCGACTATAATATGTCCATGATTCGCACCACCCGAAACCACCTCTTCGGGGGTACCAGAAACCCCGGCCCCGACTCCGTAGTCGCCGGCGAAGGCCCCTTCTCCATCAGCACCAGAATCGGGGATATGGCGCTGATCGGCCTCTGCGGAATCTACGACGCTGACACCGATACATTTACCCCGAAGCTGATGGCCGTGGAGCGATATCTCTTCCTCTCCGATCAGGACCATCAGCGGGTCGACCTGGAATGCGATATTCCTCTCGATAAATCGCTGCCCATCAAACTCGTCGACCCGGTCTATGCTCCCACCGGACCCACTATCAACGAAGCCTCCGCGTTTCTGGACTTCGGCTTCGAAGGGGTCTTTCGTATCCCCGACGCCGCTCGCGGCGTCAGCGATGTCCTGGTCGTCGAAGGGCTCCCCGCTGCCGAAGACGCGCTCCATGACATCACCTACTCGGTGGTGGCCGGATCCTATAACGGCGCCGGAACTCCCTATACCCAGACCACCATGGAGGGCATCACCGATCTGGAGCGTTTCCACTCCACCCGTCCCCTGGTCGGGGTCCCTGAATTGCTCTCGCCCGCTCCCGGAGGCGTCGCCGACGGCCAGATTCAGCTGGGCTTAAAAGGCGTCAACTCCCCGGACTTCTTCTATATCATCTTGAGAAACGCCATCGGCCTTCCCGTCTGGTCCTTTGTGGTTCCCGGATACGAGCGGATCATTCCGCTTCCCGAATTTCCCACCTTCGACGAGCTCTCCCCTGACGACCGGCCTGAGCCATTTCAACCGGGGACCCTCTACGGCGTCGCCTACGGCCTGAATATCGACGGCTTCGACTACCACGGATTTACCAACCGCGACTTCGCATCCAGCCGCTGGTCGGGCTTCTCCGTTGCCACCTGGCAGATGCGTCTGGCCGACTGACGCTCTCATCTGCTTTTCGCGGGACTATTCAGGTTAGCCTGCTTCCCATAAAACCGGGCCCTTGTTATAAAATCGGCCACTGAAATACCTTTGTATTCAGAGGCTCCATGAAAGTCACCCCCATGATCCAGCAATATCTGGATGTCAAAGAACGATATCCAGATTCGATCCTCTTTTTTCGTCTCGGTGATTTCTACGAGATGTTCTTTGAGGACGCCGAAGTCGTATCCCGAGAATTAGGGCTCACCCTGACCGCCCGAAGCAAGGGCGCAAACCAGGTACCGATGGCCGGGATGCCCTACCACTCCTCGCAGTCCTATATCACCGAACTCATCAGCAAGGGATTCTCCGTCGCGATCTGTGAGCAGATCGAGGACGCCGCCAAGGCTGAAGGCATCGTAAAACGCGACGTCGTCCGAGTGGTCACTCCCGGCGTTCAGCTGGACAGTGAGAACCTCGACGCCCGAGCCCCCAATTATCTCGCCGCAGTCGTCCCGGGAGTGGGCGTCTCCGGTGCCAACCTGGGCCTGGCCTATCTCGACATCAGCACCGGCGACTTTCGCATCACCGAGCTGGCCACCAGCGATGATCTCTGCTCTGAGCTCGAACGCATCGAAGCCCGCGAACTCTTGCTTCCCGAGGACGGACATTCCCTGATTGAAGATGTGGGAGATCGATTCGAGAACCTCTTTTTTCGACCCCGAAAGGCCTCTTATTTCGACGTCCCCGCCCTTCAGGCCCGAGTCTCCGAAGGCGTGCGCCTGGCCAACGATCTGGAAGGCGATGGATTTTTCCTGGACCATAAGGAAGTGAAAAGTTTCTTTGACGAAGCCCGCGACTTTGACTTTCTGGCCCCCGAACTCGTCGAATCGGCCATGGCGGGAGTTCTCTCCTACCTCATCGATACCCAGCGCGGCATCGCCGCTATCGTCCAGCGAGTTCAACCCTACCGGGCCCAGTCTTTTCTGATCATCGACGAATCCACCAAGACCAACCTGGAGTTGACCCGCACCATGATGGGAGGCCGACGAAGCGGAAGCCTTTTGAGCATCATCGATGAAACCAAGACCGCTCTCGGCGGCCGACGGCTACGCCACTGGCTGAACTATCCTCTCATCGACCCGGAGACGATCTCCGCCCGCCACGATGCCGTCGAGCTCATCGTCAAAAAGCCGGCCCTTCGTCAGGACCTTCGGGCTTCACTGGACGAGGTCTATGATATCGAGCGACTCTGCGGTCGGATCGCCTCCGGGCGGGCCAACGCTCGAGATCTGCGCAGCCTCCAGACCACTCTGGCGGTGATCCCCGAACTCATCGACCTTCTGGCAGAGTCCGACACCGCTCTTTTATCTCTACTTCGAGAGTCCCTCGATCCCTGCACCGACCTCTGCGTTCATATCGACTCCGCCCTGGTGGAGAGTCCGCCCACCGAACTCACCGAGGGTGGCATCTTTCAGCATGGATACCACCCGGAGCTCGATGAATTATTGGAGATGTCATCGTCTGGAAAAGACTGGATGCTTCGGTTTGAAGCCCAGGAGAAGAAACGGACCGGTATCACCAGCCTGAAGGTTAAATTCAACAAGGTTTTTGGCTATTTTATCGAGGTCACCAAAGCCAACCTCGATCATGTCCCCGATGACTATATTCGAAAGCAGACCCTCACCAACTCGGAGCGCTATTTCGTGCCCGAGCTCAAAGAACAAGAAGAGCGGATTTTGGGGGCCAGCGAGCGTCGAAAGATCCTGGAATATGAGCTCTTTGAAGAACTTCGCCGGGAGGTAGCCCACGAGATCGGACGGCTCTTGCAGACCGCAAGCGCCATCGCCGATCTCGACGTCCTGGCCGGCCTGGCGGAGCTTGCAACCCGCCGCGAATACGCCCGCCCCATCATCGACGACGGCACGCGCATCGAGATCGACGACGGCCGACATCCGGTGGTGGAGACCACTTTGAGCGATGAACGATTCGTGCCCAACTCGGTCATCCTCGACACCGAGGGAGCTCATCTTCTGATCATCACCGGCCCCAATATGGCCGGAAAATCCACCATCATCCGCCAGGTCGCCCTGATCACGCTCCTCGCTCAGATGGGGTCCTTTGTCCCCGCGAGAGGAGCTCATATCGGTGTGGTGGATAAAATCTTTAGCCGCGTCGGCGCCAGCGACAACCTCGCCCGGGGCCAATCCACGTTCATGGTGGAGATGACCGAGACCGCTCATATCCTTCAGAATGCCACCGAACGAAGCCTGATCATTCTCGACGAGATCGGCCGGGGCACCGCTACCTTCGACGGTCTATCCATCGCCTGGGCAGTGGCCGAATACCTCCATGATGAGATTGGCGCCCGCACCATGTTCGCCACTCATTATCACGAATTGACGGAGCTGGTTCGCACTCTCGACGGCCTGAAGAATTTGAGCATCGCCGTCAAAGAATGGCACGACGACATCATCTTTTTGCGAAAGCTCGTCGACGGACAGGCCAATCGATCTTATGGCGTACAGGTTGGACGCCTCGCCGGCCTTCCCGACGAGGTGGTCGCTCGCGCCCGACAGGTACTCTCCAATCTGGAGGCCGGTCAATTCGATGATATGGGCCTCCCCGCGCCGGGAGCCGACCCAGACGGCCCCCGCCGGGTTAGCCGTCGCCACAACCCCGACCAATTGACCCTCTTTCAATCGCCCACATCTTCGCTATCCTCCTCAGAGAAAGAGGTGCTCGAGAAGCTTCGCGTCCTCGACGTAGACACCCTCAGTCCCATAGAATCTCTGAACCTGCTTCACCAACTGGCCGCACGAATTCACGACCGAGATTGAGATGAGAAATTGCATATTCTTCGCTTTTGCATTTTATGGTCTCTTTGGTCTCTGCATCGCCGGTTGCGCCTCCTCCAGCCCCTCCGTGGACCCC
>SKNI01000493.1 GCA_007120615.1 Myxococcales bacterium
CTATCAAAGTCTCTATGGCACCACCCACGGATGGGATGCCGCCCATCTTCTACTCCTTGAGGACGACTCTCGCGAGAGCCTTCTGGAGGCCACTCGCGAGCTCTTCACCTGGATCGCCGAGCACACCGACAGCCCTCATCACCGCACCCTGGTAGAAGAGGGCTATCTCGACGAGGAGCTTACGGAGCGTCAGCTTCACCGCCTCATCGAGGCCGGGCTCGACGAGATCCCCCGCACATTTGAGCTTCCCCCCATCCTAATGAACTCTCGCCAGGGCGACCGCGAGGCATTGGAGGTCTGGAAGACCGAGGTCCGCTCCGATCTTCAAATCCTGATGGGCATTGTCCTTCTGGGCGGGGTGATGGTCGTCTTTTATCTGGTCGCCCTCGGCATCCGGCGCCATCGCCGAGAGGCCCTCCTGCTCGCCGAAGTAGACCTGGAATTCGACGGCGACGACGACCCCGATGCGCTGAAAGCTATTCAACTGGAGAGAATCACCGTCGCTCTGCAGGGCGCCATCGTTCTCATCACCATTCTGGCCTTCGCCCTTGGAATCCTGCTGGTCGTCAGTTATCTATAGCCTCCTTTCGACGTCGCCCCGACCGCAATTCTGGAGTTCAGCCCCATGACGACCGCCAACTCAGGTAAGGATCAAGAGAATCAACAACTCAGCTTCGACGCCATTATCAAGGAGGTAGATCTCTCCAATAAAACTCTCTACGTCGTCGACGGGTCGTCCTATATTTACCGGGCTTTTTACGCGATTCGAAATCTCTCCACCTCTCAGGGATTTCCCACCAACGCCATCTACGGCTTCACCCAGATGCTCAAAAAGCTCATCGAGGACGAGGATCCCGATCTCATCGCCGTGATGTTCGACGCCCACGACGCCGACGAGCGCACCTTTCGAAAAGAATTATACCCCGAGTATAAAGCCAATCGCAGCGCCATGCCCGACGACCTTCGAGTGCAGCTGCCCTATTTTCGAAAGGTCGTGGAAGCGCTGAATATCCCGATCATGGAGCAGGCCAGCGTAGAGGCCGACGACCTCATCGCCACGGCCACCGTCAAAGCCCGAGAGATGGGTCTTCCGGTCTGCATCATCAGCGCCGACAAAGACCTGATGCAGCTGCTCTCCGACGACGTCACCATGTACGACACCATGCGCGACAAGCGCTACACTCCGGAAGACGTCCTGGAGCGCTTTCAGGTCGCCCCGGAGCAGGTCAAATACGTACTCGCCCTGGCCGGTGACAGCTCCGACAATATCCCCGGCGTGCCCGGCGTCGGAGAGAAAACCGGTGGAAAGTTGATCGCCGAGTTCGGGGATCTGGAGACGGTCTTGACCAATATCGACAAGGTCTCTGGCAAAAAGCGAAAGCAGAACCTCGAGGAATTTGCCGACCAGGCCCGACTGAGCCTCGATCTGGTGGTCCTCAAAGAAGACTGCCCCATCGACTTTGATCTCGACAAGCTCACCCTCTCGCCGCCCGATTTTGCGGCGGTCACCGCCCTCTTCCACGAGCTCGAATTTCAGAGCGTCCTAAAAGATCTCAATAAGTGGTTTCAAGCCCAGGGCTGGATCGACGCCAAGACCATCAAGAAGATCAATCAGGAGTTCGCCGATCGGGGACTGACCAAAGCCTCAAGCGACTCCAAGAGCTACCGGGCGATCTTCTCGTTTGAGGAGCTCGACGAAGTCCTCAAAGAGTGCGAGGTGGCCGACTATTTCGCTTTCGACTTAGAGACCACCAGCATCAATCCCCTGCAGGCTGAAATCGTGGGAATGTCCTTTGCCTGGAAGCCCAATGAGGCCGTCTACGTTCCTATGGCCCACACGCACGAAGACGCCGCCGACCAGCTTGATTTCGACGAGGTTCTGCAGCGGGTCAAGCCGCTGCTGGAAGACGAGTCCATCGGCAAAGTCGCCCAGCATTATACCTACGAGTGGCTCGTACTTCAGCGCTACCACATCGAGTTTCGAGGCATCCGCCACGACACGATGCTCATGAGCTATCTTCTGGAGCCCGAGAAGAACTCCCATAGCCTCGATGTCATCGCTCTCGATCATCTCCAGCACCGCACCATCACTTACTCCGAGGTCGCCGGCAGCGGTAAAAAAGAGAAGACCTTCGATCAAATCTCCATCGAAGAGGCCACGCCCTACGCCGCCGAAGACGCCGACATTACCTTTATGGCCTGTCAGAAAATGGTCGAGGAGCTCCAAGAGGACGAAGCTCTCGTAAAATTAGAGCAGGAGTTGGAGATCCCCCTGGCTCGGATCCTGGGCATCATGGAGCAAACGGGCTTCGCCATCGATCCCGATATGCTCGCCGAATTGAGCCGCCAATTCGACGAAGAGCTGGAGTTATTGCAATCGGAGATCAACGATCACGCCGGCTGCGAACTCAATGCCAACAGCCCCACCCAGCTTCGAGAGGTCCTCTTCGAGAAGCTGGAATTGCCCATCAAAAAGCGCACCAAGACCGGGCCCTCCACCGATCGCAGCGTCCTGGAGCGCCTGAGCGAGATGCACCCCCTACCGAAGTTGATCCTGGAGTATCGATCCTTCTCCAAGCTCAAGGGAACCTACGTGGACGCCCTTCCCGAGCTCATTGAGCCCGCCACCGGCAGAATCCACAGTGATTTCAACCAGGCCGTCACCGCCACCGGACGCCTCTCGTCGTCGAACCCCAACCTGCAGAATATCCCGATCCGCACCGAGCGAGGCCGCGAGATCCGCCGGGCCTTCGTCGCCGACGAGGGCTATACATTGCTGGCCGCCGACTATTCGCAGATCGAACTGCGCATCATGGCCCATCTCTCGGGCGACCCGGTCCTGGTGGACGCCTTTCGAAACGGAAAAGACATCCACTCCATGACGGCCTCCCAGATCTTCGACGTCGACCTCGAGGAGGTCACCGCCGACCAGCGGCGCGCCGGAAAGACGGTCAACTTCGGCGTAATGTACGGGATGGGCTCCCGCCGGCTGGCCCGAGATCTGGAGATCTCCACCAAAAAAGCCAAGAGCTATATCGAGAATTATTTCGAGCGCTACCAGGGAGTCTCCGACTACTTCGACAGCCTCATCGAAGAAGCCCAGAAGACCGAGTTCACCCGAACCCTCTTCGGGCGCCGCCGACACCTGCCCTTTATCAACGGCCGAGGCGGTCGAAAAGCATTCGCCGAACGAGCCGCCATCAACACCCCCATTCAGGGCACCTCGGCGGATATCATTAAATTCGCCATGGTCCGCCTGCAGGACCGCATCGACGCCGAAGACCTGCCGATGCGAATGCTTCTACAGGTCCACGATGAATTGATCTTCGAGGTCGAAGAAGACCGCATTGAAGAGATGACCACATTGGTCTGTGAGTGTATGGAGAATATCGTCGAGCTCGATGTTCCCCTCGTCGTCGACAGCGGCGTGGGCGACAATTGGCTCGACGCGAAGTAAGGGAGCGCACTCGCGCTCCTCGTAAATCAACCAATAATCGAATAAATGGAGAACGCAGTATGGGTGTAAATCCGAAATTAGCCGTAGGCGACAAAGCCCCTTCTTTTGAACTGGAATCCGACGATCAGGGCACGGTCCGACTGGCCGACCTCAAAGGTCAAAAATTCGTCCTCTATTTTTATCCCAAAGATATGACCCCTGGCTGCACCAAGCAGGCCTGCGACTTTCGCGACAATATCGAGCAATTCGCCGACCAGGGCTATCAAATCTACGGAGTCTCCCCGGACCCGGTGGAGCGACACGCGAAGTTTCGAGCCAAGCATGACTTAAACTTCTCGCTCTTGGCCGACCCCGACCACGCCACGGCCGAAGTTTATGGCGTCTGGCGAGAGAAGAAGAATTACGGGCGCACCTACGAGGGAATCGTGCGGTCTACCTTCTTCATCGACGAAGAGGGAACCATCGAGGAGATCCACGACAACGTCCGGGCCACCGGTCATGTGGAGAGACTTACGCGGGTGTTTGCTTGATCGGAGCGCGGACGTCCCCGTACGTCCCCGTCCGCTTAGAAAAAAAGCGCTTTTTCTTTGATGCGGACGGGGACGTCCGCGCTCCGCGTATACCTACTATTTTGAATTCCCATCTACTCTCCTATACAGTTGCGAAATCACCATTTTTCACGGAAAAGCAGGCAACCAAATAATTATGCGGAGCACTTATGAAAGACAGCCTTATGCTACTTCTGGGAGTCCTCACCTGCTGCGCGACGATGCTACTAAGCTCTGTCGCCTTTGCATGTGGTTATATATCGACATGCCCGGGCTCGGATCGCTTTCTGCCGAGCGATGGTGATGAAGTCCCGGCCAATCTGGGTGGAATCTTTATGCGTCGTCATATTGACGCCGTAGAACAAGACCTCGATCCCGTCCTGCGCGAGTTGGACGGCGAAGAAGTGGTTCGCCAGGTCCCACTGAGTAGTCTTCGGCCTGCAGCCACCGATGGGGTTTTGCTATTTGAAGAGCCCCTGGTGGAGGGGCGAAGCTACGAATTGCGCTCCCAGAATTCCTGTGACCCATCCGATGAGAACAACGCGGTCCTATTTACGACCACCGAGTCCGCTGACGTTCCCTCGAGTCTCGGGGAGTTGGAGCTCACTCGGACCTCTCAGAGTACGTTGACCCTCGGCAATAATCGCGAACTTTGCGCCACCGCCAGAGTCCCTGTGGCCCGGGCGGATTTCGAGATCGACCTGGACGCCGACGCGCTTCCCTGGCGAGGGGTCGTGGCCATTGAAACTCTTGTGGATGGGGAGGTTGTTCGCCCTTATCAGAGCCGGAATATTCTGCCGTCGGTGGCCCTTTCGGAGCGCCGTAAAGACTTCATCTTCGCGGCCTGCGAGGAAGATGCCCTCGGCGGAGTTGATGAGGGAATCCATACGGTCCAGATGCGCGGCTATCTTCCGGGCGTGTCGGAGCCCATCGTGTCCAACGAAATCGAAGTTCTTCTCGAGTGCGAGTCCTCCAGATTTGGCGGATGCTCGGTCGTCGGAGACTCCCGTACTCCCAGTGCGCCCTTTTCCGTGGTGGCGATTCTGCTGCTTGGTCTGCTTATACCCTGGCGCCGATAAGATCCCTCTTATCGCCCGACAAAAAGCGCTTTTTCTTCTGCGATGACAGGGATGTCATCGGCGCCAACTGTAGGGCTGTGCTACCCCAGAAAAATCACCTCCCCCTGTCGGGCCAATTGCAGATCTTGGAGGTCCATATCAACCATCTCGTCGGGATAGTGGACGATTCGCATCCGCTTCTGGACGGGCAGGTCGAGCTCCATCAATCGCTGGATCGGGGTGTGGGCCGCCCCAAAGGTGGACTCGTGAAAGATCAGGTCGCTGTCCTTTGCCAGCCAGTCGACCAGCTCGTCGTCAAAGATGGTATCGCAGGAGTAGGCCTGGGTTTTGTCTCCGTCGGTGATCCGAAGCGCGACA
>SKNI01000425.1 GCA_007120615.1 Myxococcales bacterium
CCGCGGACCAGCCGTGCGTAGCCAGCCCAGCCGGACACGGAGAGCGCCCCGATAACGGCTACCAGGCTTGGCTCCTGGGTGATGAAGATAATCAGAATGGCCAACAGGATTCCCGGAAACGCCATCAAAATATCGGTAAGGCGCATCAACGCTTCGTCGACTGCGCCGCCGAAATAACCGGAGACCGCTCCCAGGATGATTCCCACGGTAGCGCAGATGGAGACGACGGCCATTCCCACGATAGCGGCGACCCGGGCTCCGAAGATGACCAGAGTCAAAACGTCGGCGCCATTCTCGTCGGTTCCCAGCCAATGATCGGCCGAGGGGCCTTCCAGTTGGCGAGTCACGTCCATATGGGTCAGATCAAAGGGGGCGAGCCAGGGGGCGAAGATGGCTACAAAGCCCACCAGTCCCAAAACGACCATTCCGAAATAGGCCAGGGGGCCGAAATGATTGGCATGTCCCCCGGCGAATCCCATTTTTCTGAGTCGTGCAGCGATCACGTTAGCTCCTCCCGGTCAGTCATAGCGAATCCGGGGATCGACGAACCCATAAAAGAGATCCGTCGCCAGATTGACCACGATATAGGTGAAGGAGATGAACAGAACGCATCCCTGGACGATTAAATAATTTCGCTGCTCGATGGCGTCGAGCAAAAGCGTGCCCACTCCCGGGCGGGCGAAGATTTTCTCGACGATGATCGCCCCTGTCAGAAGAGCGCCAAATTGAAGTCCGATGATGGTGACCACCGGAATTAAGGCGTTTCGAAGGGCGTGTTTTAAGACCACCTTCAACCGGGGCAAACCCTTGGCTTTGGCGGTGCGAACGAAGTCCCGATTTAAGACTTCCAACATGCTGGAGCGGGTCATACGCATTAACTTTGCGCTCATCCCCGTTCCCAGGGTGATGGCCGGTAAAACAAGGGCCGTCAGGCCTACCACCTCACTTCCCGGATTGGGCAATACTTGAAGGGTCAGGCTGAAAAAGATCAGCAGCATCGGCCCCAGCCAGAAGTTGGGAATGGAGATCCCCATCAGGGCGACCACCGCCGAGGTGTTGTCCACCCAGGAATAGGGCTTCAAGGAGGCGATGATCCCCAGGGGCAGGCCGATGAGGATGGCAAAGAACATCGCCGCCAGAGCCAGCTCAATTGTGGCCGGGATATTATCGATGAGACGCTCGGCCACGGTGACCCCGCGCTCGTCACATAACTCCCCGAGGGTGCCGTTGAATACGTCTTTCCAGAAGAGCCAGTATTGCGTCGCCAGAGACTCATTTAAGTTCAGACATTCCCGCAACGATTCCTTGTCCACCTGCAGGGCCTGTTCGCCCAGGATGGATTCAACGGGATCGCCGGGGACGGCGCGCAGGATGAAGAAAACCAGTGTTACGACGCCAAAAACGACGATGAGTGAGGCGAAGAACCGGCGGACGAGAAATTTGGTCATAGAACCTGTATTGCTCTGGTCGCTGGTGGGTGAAACCTGTGTTTGACCCGGGTAAGCCAGCTCAAATTAAAGGGTTTGAGCCCGGGCTGCAACGTCGTTTCTGGTTCATTTGGTACAGCGCCGAAGAAAAGAGCCGCTTGAAAGGCCCTCCTCATCGGGTCTAGAGTGGCGCCTTGATAAGCACCGGAGATAGCAACGGCTGAACTTCTCATCAATGAGTCTCAACAGTAGTACGGACGGCGCGATGTTATTGGTAATCGATGTGGGAAATACAAATACGGTTCTCGGGGTCTATAAAGGCGACGAACTCGTTCGTCACTGGCGTCTGCAGACCCATCATGGTCGTACAAGTGATGAGCACGGGATCTTTCTTCGGCAACTCTTTGAGCTATCCAATCTGGGAGTGGAAGGGGTAACTCACGCGATCATTAGCTGTGTGGTGCCGCCGATGGAGCGACTCCTTGTGCAGATGATTCGCGACTATTTTGCCTGTGTTCCCTCGGTGGTCGGCGACGATGTTCAGGCCGATATGCCAGTCCTATATGATAACCCGGCGGAAGTGGGCGCCGATCGCCTGGTGAACGCCGTGGCCGCCTGGGATCGCTTTGAGACTGCCCTGATCGTGGTGGATTTTGGAACGGCCACTACCTTCGATGCGATTTCAGATAAGGGAGAGTATCTGGGGGGAGCGATTTGCCCGGGGATCACCGTCTCCAGCGAAGCCCTCTTTCACGCAGCCAGCAAATTGCCCCGTGTGGAGTTGGCCAAACCCCCCAATGTGGTGGGTCGAAATACGGTGCATTCCATTCAGGCCGGACTGCTCTACGGCTATATCGGGCAGATTCGAGAAGTGGTGACCCGAATGAAAGCAGAGCTCACCGGACCGGTTACGGTAGTAGCCACCGGGGGGCTGGCTTCATTCTTTGCCGATGAGACCGATATCATCGACGGCGTCGACGAGTTCCTCACCCTCAAAGGGTTGCGATTGATTCATCTGCAAGGCTGAAATAAAAAAGCCCGTCGGCCAGGGCCGACGGGCTTTTTTACACTCAATTCTTCTGAGTTTTATTCTTCGCTTTCATCTTCATCGCTGTCCTCTTCGGAGGCTTCTTCGCCATCTTCCTCGGCAGCCTCTTCAGATTCGTCGCCGTCCTCGTCTTCTTCACCCTCAACTCCATCGGGAAGTCCGAGTTCTTCTTGCTCGGCTTGCTCAATAGAGGCCTCGGCGGCCGCGACGACATCTTCGTCATCGGACTCCAGGGCCGCAGCGGTATCGTCATCGATGAGGACCACGCCGTCCGGGGCCTTGTCGATGGTCATAAACGCATCGAGTTCATCGAGCTGGCCGGTGACCAATAAGCTCAACGGATGAGAAAACATCAATATCATTAGCGTGGCCGTGATCAACCCGAAGCTGCACATGGCAGTGGGAAGCTCCTTGCCGTCTACTTCGAGCTTCTTAAAAGCAAAGTAGAAGGTGTAGGGAGGGAAAAAGATGACCGCAAGACCAATTCCGGTCCCCAGTCGAAATCCATATTTGGATAATTTGATCGCGCCGTAAAAATAAGCGAGCACGCCAACCAGAATCAAGATCAGCGTAATGACCGTGAGTACCATGGAACCTCCGTCGATGGCGGTGCCCCTGCGGCACACACCTGTTTCTGACTCCTCCGGTGTAACGGAATAGCGCGAATCGTGTCAACCAGCGTAACCGGCAAATGATTATTTAATAAAGTGATAATACCCCGGGGGTGGGCCCCGCGGTTTTTCGAATGGGTCATTTTCCGGGATGTAGACGGCGAAGAAGGGAGTTAGAAACGGAAAAATATCGGAACTGAACTTGAAATTTTTTCGAATTTGCACACAATGAATGGCGATTCATTTATCCCCTGTTCCGGCAACTTTGGCACAGGGCAGACCAAACCCATCCTGAGGAACAACGAAAATGAGCGAATATCTTATTGACCGACGCGACATGGATTTCACCCTCTTTGATTACCTCGGGCTGGAAGACCTTCTGGAGTTGCCACGCTATCAGGGATACGATCGAGAGACCTTCGAGATCGTAATGGCCCAGGCCCAGCGTTTTGCAGCTGAGAAGCTCGCTCCCACCAATGAGGAAGCCGATCATCAGGGGTGCCGATTAGAAGACGGGAAGGTCTACCTTCCTGACTCCTACGGCGATCTCTACAAAGAATTCTGTGAGATCGGGCTCTTCGCTCCCGTTCATTCCCCGGAGCACGGCGGAATGGGCTTGCCACAAGCCCTGGGGATGGCGCTGGCGGAGATGATGCTCACTGCTCACCCGTCGTTTATGTTTTTGCCCGGCCTCACCGTTTCGGCGGCGCACCTGATCGAGGCCTTCGGTACCGACCGAGATATCGAACTCTATCTCGAGCGCATGTACACCGGCCAGTGGACGGGTACGATGTGCCTGACCGAGCCGCAGGCGGGATCAGCGCTCGGTGAGTTGACCACCACGGCCAAAGAGGTGGAGGGAGAGGACTATTATCAGATCGCCGGCAATAAGATCTTTATCTCCGCCGGCGATCACCAGTTGACGGAGAATATCATCCACCTCGTTTTGGCCCGCGCCGAAGGTGACGCCGAGGGAATTCGAGGGGTGAGCCTATTCATCGTTCCTAAAAATCGAGTCGACGCCGATGGAAAGGTGACCGGTCCCAACGACGTAACGATCACGGGAATCGAAGAGAAGATGGGCATTCACGCTTCGCCGACCTGCGCGATCTCCTTTGGAGACAATGGCGAGTGTCAGGGATGGTTGGTTGGAGAGCGGGGACGGGGCATCAATTATATGTTCCAGATGATGAACGAAGCCCGCCTGGTCACCGGTCTGCAGGGCGTCGCGATTGGAAACTCCGCTTATCAGGCGGCTCTCGCCTATGCTCAAGAGCGAAAGCAGGGTCCCAAGGTCACCGATCGAAGCGGTGAGCAGACGAGCGTAGCGATCATCGAGCATCCCGATGTGCGTCGAAACTTAATGACCATGAAGGCCTACGGTGAGGCGATTCGAGCCATGCTGTATAATAGCGCTTACCTCAGCGACCACGCGCTTCATAACGAGGACGAAGCGGCCAAGACCAAAGCCCAGGACATGCTCGACCTTCTCACACCGATCTGTAAGGCCTTTGCCTCGGACGTGGGCTTTAAGATGACCGAGTTGGCGATGCAGGTTCTCGGCGGCTACGGCTATATCAAGGAGTACGGCATCGAGCAGCAGATGCGTGATGTCAAAATCGCCTCGATCTATGAGGGAACCAACGGAATTCAGGCTCTCGATCTTCTGGGGCGAAAGATGCGCCAGAAAGGTGGCGCCCTCTTTATGACCTGGATGCAAGACACCAATGAATTTTTGATTCCTCTCGCAGAAGACGAGTTCTTCGGTGATATGGCTAAAGAGGTCGATAAGGGCAAAAACGTTCTCGGAGAAGCGGCGTTTCTCTTTCAGTCTACGGGCAAAAAAGATCCGGAATATCCTCTGTTACACGCCACCCCGTTTTTGCGAATGTTTGGACTTGTGGAGTCGGCTCGATTGCTTCTGGAGCAGGCAGCTCTTGCTCGGACCAAACTTCAGGCGATCTGGGAGGAACACGGGGTGGAGAGCGACGATCAGGAAGCCCGCGATGAACTCAGCGAGCGAAACGACGAAGTGCTTTATTACGAGAATAAAATCAAGACCGCGTCGTTCTTTATCTACCAGCTCTTGCCGGAGGCTCGGGCGATGCTAAAGAGCATTCAGTCTGAGGACCGAAGCGCACTTGATATCAAGTTCTGATAAGAAAGTAGAAAAAAAATAGTAAAAAGCTCGGGGCGTCGATTCGACACCCCGGGCTTTTTTTTTTGATGTTTCGTCTTCCGTGGTTTGACAGCGTCCTAGCAGAAGGCTCAAAATCAAAACTTCTCTAATTGTCGTACCGAACGACCTTCACTGATGTGAAAGGTACC
>SKNI01000186.1 GCA_007120615.1 Myxococcales bacterium
CCTGAGTTGGTCTTCTTTTGCGAAAAGAGCTTGGAAAAAGATTCCAGTCTCATTAGAATAATACAGGAAGGTTGTAACCCGTTCGCTGGTTATCCTTCTTGAAGTCGGCGAAAGAGTCTTCGTCGGTCCGATTCGAGATCGCTGCTGCCAGAGCATCGAAGGAGTTCGATATGCTGCCCGAACACATCATTTATGACGAAATGAAACGCGAACGAGCCGGCGAATGGCAACCGGAAGCACTTCGGCTTCCTTTGCATGTCCCGCAAACGGATTCCCAGGAACACACCGAGGAATCCGAGGAAGAAACCTCCGGTCGCGGTGTAATTATCATTGATATGAATGAAGGTTATTCGATCGTGGAGTGATTGTAGCGCTCGATCGGACCTGATTTCCGAAAATTTCAAAGGCCGTCCTCTATCTTGAGGATGGCCTTTTTTCGTTATTGCGCTTGCCTCTGGTGTGATATCTCGCGTACAAAACCGGCAGTTCAAGACGCCGAGCGAGGAGTTCTACTATGGATGTGACGAGCATTTCAAAATGGCAACAGATCTTTGACGATCTCGTCATTGAGTTATCGGAAACAAATCCCCCGGAAGCTCAGAGCGGAACCTGGCATGAGGCGCTGGCCAGATTTTCACGCCATAGCTTTGCAAGGCTTCTACTTACTGCCGATGAGCGGGACCTCACCCTTCGTCTGGAAGCCGTCCTTGGTCCGGGGGACTCCAGGGCCTCTCTTTTGGCCGAAGCCCTAAAAAAACGCCTTCAACGAGTCAGCGAAACCGATTGGACCGCTGCCACCGACGAATCTCCCTGGATCTTCACCGCGACATTTCCCGCCGACGGTGAACGCTCGGAGGAACTTGTCGGTCGTCTCCTTCGAGATATTCTCTCGCTGAGCGATGAATTTGAGAGAATTTCCACCGCTGACCAGTGGCTCTCGGTGCTTGGAAAACCCCGTGGTGACGAAGAGCCCGACGATGCCTCCTCGAGCCCAGATACTGAAGAAGAACCGTCTGGATCCCCTTTTGAGACCATCGGCGACGGCTCCTTCTGCGAGGAAGGAGCGACGATTGTCGCTACTGACGTCCAACGCAGCGACGACTCGTTGATACTGGGCCTGGGGTTCTCCCAGGTGCTCCCTCCTCGTCAGATCGATGCCCTCCAGGATGGACTGGAGGCTCATATCCACACCAAATTCGACGCTCAGGTCCGCCTTGCGGACGAAGAAGTAGAACTTGATATTTCATCATCGGCCAGGACCGTTTTAACCCTTCGCATTCTCATCGGGGGCTATCCCGATGGACTCTCCTCCCTCTCCGACGAGCTCCGCTCTTTTCTGGAGCGCCTCGATAAATTCTCCTCCCTGGGTGTAGATCTCTTTGAATACCTCGGGGTCAGCGACACCGTTCTCGACAGCTACAGCGGCGCGCCTTCCCAACCCCTGACCCGCCGGACTCCCTCTGACGACTCCGCAGAACCGAGGAGATCGCAGGTGCCTTCAGAAGGCGGCGATGACGGCTTTGTCTTTGATTTTGGAGCATCCAAACAATCCCCCGCTCGAGATTCGCTCCACCCCGGTGAGTTCAACGACCCCCGCCTTCAGCGCGAGGATGCCGAAACCCCGCTGGTCGATATGGTTCTTCGCCACCCCGGATATTCCGATCGACGTATCGGCCAGGTTTTGAGTATCCTATTATCCATCGAGTACCATGACGCCATCAATATCGCCGAATCCGCCCCCTGTGTGATCGCCTGGGGACTGGGCCGACAACGAGCTCACTCCTTTAAGGAAGTCATCGAATCCGCGGGAGGAAAAGCAGTTCTGGTGGAGCCCGGGACCTTCGGTGAACGATAACCAGTAGCGCTCCTTCGCCTTCTGCGAGAAGATCCGGCCATGAATTGCCCCTATTGTGGAACCGCCCATCCCGAACCGGCCAAAGCCTGCCGCCGGTGTGCCTCGAAACTCCCGGAATCCAGGTGCAAAGCCTGCAAGGTATCGATCGAATGGGAGAGCACCTATTGCGACCGCTGCCGTCCGGAGAACGACGCCGAAAAAGAGAGCTGCCCCGCCTGCGGCACTCTAAACGATCCGGAAGCTGATTATTGTGAGCGCTGTGGCTCTCCGATGGCCGTTATCACTCGCGTCGTCACCACCGGTGATGGTGGCGAGAAGCTCGACCCCTGGCGGGTCTACGGCGTGGAGACCACCCTGGTGGGTCGCGACGATGATCTCCGGGTCCTCCACGAGATGCTCGATGAAGTCGAAGCATCTAACGCCCTTCGACTGGTCCTCATCGCCGGCAAACAGGGACTGGGAAAGAGCCGCCTGCTTGCTGAATTCGAGCGCCGCCTGGAGAACTCCTTCTGCAACGCCGTGATCCTTCGCGGAGTGTGCCGGGAAGAGGTCGGCGGGGCGTTCGCGGTCATCTCCAGAATGCTCCGAACCCATTTCTATATCCCCGATCAAGCCCCTCCGGAGATGGCGCGAAGAAACCTGGTCGACGCCGTGACGCTCTTGGTCGGCGAACGAAGCGAGCCCGTCAGTCGTCAGCTCGGCGAGTTAATGGGGCTGCCCTTTCCCGACAAAGAGGAGATCACAGAAGAAACGGTCCCTCGCCAGCGTGAAATCACAGCCTTTAAGGCCGTGGAAGCCATCCTGAGAGCCGACGCCCGGAATAATCCTCTCCTTTTTATTCTCGATGACGTCCACCTCGCTCCCGATGCCACATTGCGGCTGTTAATTCATCTCATTGAGGCGCTAAAAGATTCACCGATCTTCTTCGTCCTCAGCCAGCTCACCGGAGCCCGGCGGGTCATCCCCCCGAGGACTGCAAATATCGAGCTGGAACTCGCTCCCCTGAGCGATTACGAGGTTCGCCGCCACATCACCGATACCCTTCGGCTGGCCGACTCCATCCCCGACTCACTGGTGGAGAATATCGTCGACGCCGCTCTCGGAAACCCCCTGGCCGTCGAAGAAATCCTGCGAATCTTCATCGCCGAAGGGATCATCGATACTCGCACCGAGCCCTGGAAGATCGACGTCGACCGGGTGGACGATATCGAGATGCCCACCACCATGGAGGCCACCGTCGAAGCCCGCCTGGCGGGGTTGACCGACGAGGAGCGACGAGGCCTGGAGATGGCCTCCTGTGTCGGCAACCTCTTCTGGGGCAAATTGTTGCGCTGTCTCGACAGCGTTCGCCTCAACGCTAACGGTGAACTCTCCGAGCCCTGGCTGGCGCTGGGAGCCGATCACCGCCGTCCCATCGACGATGTTCTGGAGAGTCTGGAGCGAAAAGACATCATTCGCCGCCAGCCCGAGAGTCGAATTCCCGGAGAGGAAGAGTTCTTTTTTAAGCACCGCCTGGAGCGGGAGACACTCTATCGAGGTCTGCCTCCTCGCGTTCGTCAGCGGTACCATCGATTGGTCGCTCAGTGGATGGACAATGCCGTCGACAGTAACTCCGACGGAGCGGCCGAGTTTATCGCCCGTCATTACGCCCAGGCTCGCTGCCTGCGCCGAGCCGGTGAAAAATTTCTCTCCGCCGGCGACGACGCTCTTCGTCATCACGCAAATCGCAAAGCCATCGAACTCTACGTCGAAGCGTTGAGCTGCCTGACCGACGCCGAGATCAATCTGAAGATGCGGGCCTTCCACGATCTGGGAAGTGTCCACGAGCTCCTCGGAGAGCACGACCAGGCCATGACCTATTACCAGGACATGGCCCGCTACGCCTGGCTTATCGGTGATGACGCCAAAGGAGGGGCAGCCCTCAATAAGATCGGTCGAGCCCTTCGGGGACTGGGCCGCTACGATAAATCCCTGGAGGTCTTCAGCCGCGCACTACACCTCTTTCGTAAGGTCGAAGACGAGCGCGGCGTCGCCAGCACCCTCGATGATCTCGGTAAAATCCACTGGATCCGCGGTCATCAGGCCAGAGCACTCGAATATTATCTGGCAGCACTCGAGATGCGACGCTCTCTTGAGGATAAGCGCTCCATCGCCCTTAGCCTCAGTCATATCGGCTCGCTGAAATTGGAGCGCGGCGATCTTCGCGACGCCATGGTCTACTTTCGGGAAGCTCTGGATCTTCGAAAAGCCTCCAAAGATCGTCAGGGCACCGCCAGCAGCTATAACGACCTGGCCGCACTTTGCGCCGAACAAGGCAAATACGAAAAGGCCCTGCCCCTCTACGATGAAGCCCTTGTGATCGCCCGAGAAATCGGATTCCGAGGACTGGAAGCGGCGGTCCTCAACAACCGAGGCGAAGCACTCATCGCTCTGAAGCGGCGCCCGGAAGCACGCGATCACCTCCTGAAAGCCCGAGAGTTGGCCATCCAGATTGGGCAACGTCGCGTTATCTTTGACACCCTTCGAAACCTCGCCAAAGTTGCCGTCAGCGAGGCCAATCGCAAACGAGCACTGGAGTTGATCGCCGACGCACTGGACATCGCAACAGAGCTCGACTCCCGCACCCTCATCGCACTTGCTGAACTGACCCGGGCTGAAGTCCACGCCGAATATATCTTCGACCCCTCCCTCAAAGAAGAGAGCGCCCAGGAGGCTACCAGCGCCTTTACTCGCGCCATCGACTTTCTCACGGAGACCGGAAACGACGTGCACCTGGCCAACGCTATGGCCGCCTTCGGAAATTTTCTGGTGGAAAGCGGAGAGGTCGATGACGGACGCCAGAACCTCGAGGATGCTGCCTCAATCTACGCCCGGCTTAAGATGTCCAAGCATCTGGGCGACACCAAGAAGGTCCTGGCACGGATCTGATCTATTCCACCTCAGCGATGAAATTCTTCAGTAATTTTACACCCAGGGGGGTCAGAATCGACTCCGGGTGAAATTGCACCCCGAACACGGGCACGTCTCGAAGTTTTAGCCCCATAACAAATCCGTCACTCCAGGCATTTTCTTCCAGCTCTTCGGGCAGCTCTCCGACCACCAGACTGTGGTACCGAGCAGCGGGAAACTCCCTCGGCATCCCCCTGAAAAGCCCGCTGCCATCGTGCTCAATGGTGGTGGCCATTCCGTGAACCGGGCGTCGATTGGGCTCGACCACACCGCCAAAAGCAAAGGCGATCGCCTGGTGGCCAAGACAGACCCCGAGGATTGGAATTCGCCTGTGAAAATGACGAATGGCCTCTACCGAAATCCCCGCATCCCGGGGATGTCCAGGACCCGGCGAGATGATCAGGGCTGCCGGATCCCAGGACTTCAATTGCTCCAGATCAACCTCATCACTTCGAACCACGGCACAAACTTCTCCCGCTTCGCCGAGTCGATGTGCCAGGTTATAGACGAAGGAATCTCGATTATCGAGAATGATGACCTGACCGGGCCTGGACGGCTCCCACCTCCTCTTAAATTTCAACGAAATAGACACTTTCC
>SKNI01000088.1 GCA_007120615.1 Myxococcales bacterium
AATCAATTGCGCAAGAAAGGCCGTACTTTCACCGAGGAGGATCGACAGGCCTTGTTAGAAGTTCACCTTTTGATCACCGCAAAAATACTTCCTCTGTATCGAGATCTGGCCGATCGAGACCAGATCGAGATCACCGTCACCCCCATGTATCACCCGATCATTCCATTGCTCATCGACACAGAAACTGCGGCCCGGCCCACTCCCCGACGGCCCCGTCCCCATCGATATCAAGCTCCCGAAGATGCTCGTCACCACATCGAGTCGGCGCTGGACCTCGCACAGGGAGCCTTTGGTCGGCGCCCCGACGGGATGTGGCCCTCGGAGGGCTCCGTGTCTCCGGAAGCCGTGGAGCTCTTTGCCGAAGCCGGCCTCTCCTGGATCGCCACCGACGAAGATATCCTGCGCTGTTCTCGACGAGACCGATGGAATCGAGATACCGATCTATGGCGTCCCTGGATTGTGGAAGAGCAGCCGTCGCTTCGGATCTTCTTTCGCGACCACGGGCTCAGCGATCAGATTGGCTTTGTCTACTCCAACAACCCCGCCGATCACGCCGCCGATGATCTCATCGGTCATCTCCGCCGCATCGCTCGCGCCCAAAAAAAACAGGCCTGCGTAGCCATCATCCTGGACGGGGAAAACCCCTGGGAACATTATGAAGACGACGGTCGCCCCTTCTTAAACGCCCTCTACGATCGCCTGGAGTCGAACTCCCAGTTGCGCACAAATCTTCCGACGAACCTCTGCGATGACTCCGTAGAACAGGTCCAGCCACACCGATTGGATTATCTGCACTCCGGATCCTGGATTATGGCCAATTACCAGATCTGGATCGGCCATGACGAAACCAACCGCGCCTGGGACTGGGTCCGCCGGGCGTCGGAGCGCCTGCAGAAAGCCCTTGATGAGACTCCCGATCACCCCGGACTCCCACAAGCACGCCGCTCCCTTCATATTGCACAGGGTTCCGACTGGTTCTGGTGGTATGGCGAGGACTTCAGCTCCGAGCAGGACGACCAATTCGACGCGCTCTTTCGGGCGGTCATCGCCGAAGTCTGGTGCTCCCTCGATGATCGCCCTCCCTCCGAATTGGGCCGGCCCATCCACCACCATACCACGCTGGAGGCCCAGGAAGCTGTGATCACCCCGCCCCGACGCTTCATCAACCCCGAAATCGACGGGTCGCTGGGAGATTTCTTTGCCTGGATCGGCGCCGGTCATATCACCATCGCCGGTGGGCACGGGGCGATGTACGAAACCTTCCGCCCTCTTCAATCGATCTACTTTGGATTCTCGCAGACCCACGTATTTCTGCGTCTCGTACCTGGATCAGACTTCTCTGGAGACTCTCGGTTTCAGGTCCACCTCAAAGGTCCTGCTCGCTCCACAACCCTTTCCCTGGAGCCCGGCACTCCACAGGTAGAAGAGCCCGAGATGAGCCACGTATTTGGTGACGTTGCAGAACTTCTCATTTCTCTGGACTCGCTCGGCCTGAACCCCGGCGACGATCTCGAATTCTGGATCTCCGTTGAGCGAGACGGCCTCCAAACTCAGCGCTTCCCCGTTCACCATGTCTTCACCATCTCCGTCCCCACATCAGACCCCGCCCACCAGAACTGGCTTGTCTGACCATTTCCAAATACAGATCACTCCCGCCCACCCCAGATCCCGTAGGGCGGCAACTCCTTCATGGACTCCCGAATAAACGGAACATCCCCTTCCAATTCATCATGAGCCTTCTGAATGATCAGCTTTAGCTTCGAATAACTGTTGACCAATATCTGAAGGGGGCTCGGCGGCGTTCGAAAGGTCTTGTGAAACGAGGCATAGGGCATATTTGCCATCACCGCCGGTCGGGCGATCTGCTGGATCGGAATCCAGATCAAATTCCGTCCCGTCGACAACGGCGCGAAAGCATCGAATGCCATAATATTGGCGTTGCGAGTCCCAATACTTCCCCGCTGCACCGACTCCCAGGCCACCTTCGACGGCACATTATTTACCACCCCACCATCGCAGAGCCTCAACAATTGATGTCGTTCAAATAGCGCTTCCAGTGGACCGATAGTCTCCGGATCATCATGAAAAATATCATAATGCAGAAGTCCCGGTACCGCGCAGCTAAAGCCTGCCGCTTCGATCACCGGGAAATGCTCCGTCCCATTCTCCGCTCCGAACACCACCTGGGTTAAGAGCCTTGGATTCTTACTGAGTTGGCGCACCGCTCCGAAGAAGAGCTTCAACTTTCGCCGCAACGCCAGGGGACTCAGACTCTCATCGCTGGACTGCTCATACTCCCGATCGTCGAATCGAAACCCCTTACGAACTCCGGTGGTCACGATCTCGAGTTTGATCGGCAGATCATCGAATCGCGGCATACTATGTCCCAGCAATTCTTCAAATATCTGCCGCGCAAGCCGCATAATATTGAGGTGAAACGCTCCGGGAAATCCAAACCGGGAGAACCCGGAAAACGGCCGAAAGACCGTGTTATAATCGTGGTTCTTTGGCATCGCCAGCGCCACCGAGATCGGGTCATAGGAGCGATCAATGGCCCGCACAAGACCCATGACGCTTCCCATCGAACTTCCCACGATGAGTTCAGGAGTCAGATCCAACTCCTTGAGCAAAGCGAAGGTTCCCAGGTGGGCGAGCCCGGCGCCACCACCGCCACCGAGAACCAGGACCAATCGCTTCTGACGAAGCTCTGCATCTAATGCTTCCGCCCCGAAATGATTGATATGGCGCTCCAACATCGCCGAACGAGTCTGCTCCACTCGCAGAGCTAACACCGGTGCGATTTCACGCAGCGATTCGATATGAGGGTCTTTGTCTTCCGGAATCGTCGGCACGATGGACTCGATCATCCACCGGCGAAGACCGTCCACGTCCTCATTGACCGAGACGTCTTTGCCGTTAGGAGTCCGAAATAGATTCATCTGCGCCAGAGACGTAGCGTATCGAAATAACGCCTGATGCCGTGGATGTAGAGCCCCCGGATCCTCCACGAGCAACTCGATCAGCCGTCTCTCGAACTCCTTGAGTTCGCGAGTACGGACAAAATGTCGACCGTATCGACTCAAACGCCTCTCGCTTTTCGTAACGACGCATCGATCACGCTGGGGAGGATTATCTTATAGCTCGCAATCAAACGCAAAACCAAAACTGGGACGTCCCAATCCACCTTCCCCGGTGCTTCCTCGATCAATTCTTCAAGAACGAAAATAAGCCCTTCTTCTTCTCGCCGTCATCGCCATCATCGGCGCCGACGGGTTTTAATTCCGTAACACGAGTAGCCAGGTCCATAAATGCTTGCCCCACCGGACTCTCCGGATCGGCCAGGAGTACTGGTTTTCCTTCGTCGCCGCCCTCGCGGACTTTTGTATCCAGCGGAATCTCACCGAGTATCGGTGTTTCCATCCGTTTTGCTTCTTTCTTCACCTGGTCGGGATGACCGAAGATAAAGAATTCCTCTTTTGTCGAAGGGACGATGAACCGCGCCATATTGGTCACGATGCCCATCACGTCGACGTTCAGGGTTTTAAACATCTGCAGCCCCCGGGCCGCGTCGATCAGCGCCAGATCAGAAGGCGTGGTCACGACGATCGCACCGTCCACCGGTACGGTCTGCGCCAGAGCCAATTGAGCGTCCCCGGTTCCCGGCGGCATATCGACGATCAAATAGTCGAGGCCGCTCCAATCCACGTCTCTCAAAAACTGGCGGATGATTCCGGTCACGATCGGTCCTCGCCAGATCACCGGGGAATCTTCGTCCATCAAAAACCCGAGGCTCATAATTCTAAGCCCTGCCGCTTCGATCGGAAGGATTCGTCGGTTACTCACCGCCGGGCGACCGGTCACTCCGAGCAGTGTCGGAAGGGAGGGCCCATAGATATCGGTGTCCAAGAGTCCGACCCGAAACCCCTGCGCCTGAAGGGCCAGCGCGAGGTTGACGGCCACCGTCGATTTACCGACGCCCCCCTTTCCGGAGGCCACGGCGATGACTTTGCTCACCCCTTCGATAGGGGCCGACGGAGCGGCGCCCGATTGCTGCGGCCCGGGGCTGCCCTTGGATCCGCCCGGCGTGGGTGCCGATGTCGATGCCGCTTTCGCCGGAGCCGGCTTCGGCGACGCCGGCTCTTCGCCTCGAGCTTCCCGCTCCAGGGCCTGAGGCGTCATCGTCTTTACCTTTACCTCCTGAACCCCGCCGATCGCTTCGACCGCGTCATAGACCCCGTCTTCGATAGCAAAACGCTGCTTTCGGTCGCGCTCCGCCTGCATCACCAGGATGACATCCACCACGCCTTTTTCCACCTCCACCTTTTCTACCAGGTGGGTGTCGACGATATTCTTCCCCTCTTCTGCGGGATCGTCGACCGCTTCCAATGCTGTGATGACTTCACCTTTGATCGAAAAATCGTCTTTCATAATCGGCCTCATAAATGGGTAGTGCCTGACGGCGCTCTGCCGCGCAAGGCTAACCATTTGGTTCGCGCGGTCAAGCTCCGAGATGGAGCGTGGTCGTCTGCCAGAATTTTTCGTGCTGAGTTATCGAGACGATTCTCGTCGGGACGACGACGCCTCACCCCGTCTTATTTGGACAGGCTTTAATACGACACTCGGCGTACAACTCGATTTTTTTGCGCCGCACCGTATAATTCATCTTGTCCACAATATCTTGAATTCGGTCGTCCAAAACCTGATCGTTGAACTCGATGATCTTTCGGCAATCCACACAGATCAAATGATCGTGCTGGGGATCCTGGTTGTGGATCGGATCATAACGCGTCTGTCCGTCTCCGAAATCTTTGGGCAGCGCAAATCCTTGCTCCACCAACAACTTTAGGGTCCGGTAGACCGTCGCATATCCAATTCGTGGCTGATGTTCGCGCACGTCTTCGAGCAACTCGTCGGCGCTGATATGCTTATCGAGCATAAAGAACCGTTCCACGATCAGATCGCGCTGCCGAGTGGACTTCAGTCCGGCCTCCTGCAGCCGCTCGTAAAAGGCTTCCATCGCCTCATCGACTCGTTCGTCTCTTTCTACTCTGGAAGTCTCGCCCACGATTACTCTTCTCCGGGTTTGAATCGACAATCTCTTGGCCGGTCGACGTGGAGTGTATTTGCAACAGGCTACCAGTTCAAGCCCGCTCATATCTTCACATCTCTTTCAAACACGTACTCTCCCACCACAATTCCGAATCAACTCGATCCACTACACCCCATTTGGAGCATTTCGAGCCCAGAAGGTAAGGGACCTGCCGGGCATTCGGGGAAATTGATAATGGACGCCTTTGCCATTCAGGACTTACTGTTAGCTGACTTTTGATGATGGTTTTTTTCCGTCGTAGGTACGAGGAAGAGATGATGAATCTACAAACACTCTGCATCTATTGCG
>SKNI01000639.1 GCA_007120615.1 Myxococcales bacterium
ATCTGGGTGCCGAGAATTTCAACATCATCGGAGCTTTTGGCCAGGCATTTAACGGTGTCTTTGACGGCAACGGGCGCACCATCACCAACCTCGTCATCGATACTTCGCAAGACGGTGTGGGAATGTTCGGAGCGGTCTCCGGGGTGCTTCAAAACGTAACGCTTATCGACGTCGACATCTCGGGAGCCGCGGTCGTCGGTGGTCTGGTGGGTGGACTCTTTGGCACCGTCAAAGGAAGCGAAGTCTCCGGGCTGGTCTCGGGAACCGATCGCGTCGGCGGTCTCGTCGGAGCCACCGGCGGTCCCGCTCCCGCGGTCACGGACTCCCACAGCTCCGTGAAGGTTTCGGGAGCGAGCTTTGTCGGCGGCCTGGTCGGACGATCCAACGGAACCATCTCCGGCTCCAGCGCCGACGGCGGGGTCACGGGAACCACCGGGGCGATCGGCGGACTGGTCGGACAAAACTGGAGAGGCACCGAGGCAAACGGGGCCTGTCGGATTGCCGACTCCCACGCCCACGGCGATGTATCCACCGACCAGGCTCCCGACGTCGGTGGTCTGGTGGGACTCCAATTAGACGGCTGCTCCATCGCCGGGTCGTCGGCGACCGGTGATGTCACGGGCCGTAATCGGATCGGTGGCCTGGTCGGCTGGTCCCGACCTCAGACCACGATCATCGACTCTCATGCATTCGGCGATGTGGAAGGTCGCGACTTCGCAGGTGGCCTTGCCGGAATGGTCGCCAGTGAAGACGGGTTTGATTGGAGCGAGATCGAATTTCCCGTCCAGAGTTCTTCGGCCTCCGGCGATGTCAGCGGAAGAAATGTGGTGGGCGGCCTGATTGGACGATGTGAAGGAACTGTCGAACAATCCCACTCCACCGGCGCAGTTCAGGGAAATAATCGCGTGGGAGGCCTGGTCGGACATCTTCGACTGACCGACTATGGGACCAGCGGCACCGTTCGCCGATCTCGCTCCGAAAGCGACGTCTCCGGAAACCGGCGGGTCGGAGGGCTGGTCGGAGACGCCTGGGGTGCTATCTTTGGCAGCCACGCAACGGGAGACGTAAGCTCCGACGGTTCCGACTATGTGGGCGGGCTTGTCGGCCATGGTCACTGGCGCATCGAGCGCTCCTACGCCACTGGTACTGTAGACGCTCCTGGCGTCGCGCACGTGGGCGGCCTGGTGGGCCGACTGGACTATTACGGACGAGTAGCAAACTCTTATTCCATCGGCGACGTCACCGGTAACTCCCGGGTCGGCGGATTGGTCGGCCACGTCCGGGGCGGCACCAACAATGCCGTTGTGATCGACTCCTATTATTCCATCGGCGCGGTCACGGGAGGTTCCGAGACCGGAGGGCTGGTGGGCCGACATTTCGGGAGCGTGCAGAACTCCTTCTGGAATTCCGAAACCAGTAACACCGCTTCCAGCGCTGCAGGAGATCCGCTGACGAGTACCGAATTTTCCGACCAGGACAGCTTCGATCCGCCCTGGGATTTCACCACCATCTGGACCATGTCCACTACCCGACCCGAATTGCGATGAAGAGAAACCAATGAGCAAAGACAAAAAATCAAAAAAGCCCCGTCGATCTTCGGCCTCCTATAAGTCTGACCTGGAGAAGCTCTTTCAATCGGGCGCCAAAGTCCCCGACCGCTTCCAGGATGTGATGAATAAGATCGCCCCCGAGGAAGGCTCCCCGGAAGCCCAGCGGGCCGAAGCGCTGGAGGAGATGCGAGAGCTCGACGATATGCTGGCCTTCAAAAAAGCCTTCGACATCTATCGCAAGGCCGGTTACGCCCTGCCCGACGACGAATACCTGCTCTCCCGAATGCTCGATCACCCCCGAGAAACGGTCATCATCGAAGTTTTGACCCATCTCATCGACTTTCATCGCCGTCAATCGCTTACAGGTCTTCCCTCGCTGAAGGCTCGAATCAAGACCGTGATGGCCGTATTCGACGATCCTCGTATCCACGAGTTGGCCGAGGAGCTCTCTCAACAGCTCTAAACCAGATTTACTACTGGTTTAGTAATTTCCAACCCAAAAAAGGCTGGAACAATTAGGCCTCGCGTTGATGTTCCTTCCGTAAAGCCCGACGGAACTCCTACTTTTTCTGCAAAAAAAGTTGTTGTAGATGTTTTCTCCACGTCGAGAACCTTGGCCCCTTCTGGCAATTTTAGGGGCACTAGCACTGCTTCTGGCCGGCTGTCCCGCTGAGGGAAGCGCGGGATCTGCAGCGGCGTCCGGCGACTCCGTCGACGAAGACTCCACTCCGGTGGCGGGATATGAGCTGGCTCCCTGAGATCTCTCCCGCACCGTCGAAGTATCGGGCTCCTTCGCCTGGCGATAGGCCTTGGAGAAGGAGCCGAAATCATGCGCCCCCTGGCCATCGCCGTGGTCGGCGGCCTGATGGTGGCCATGGTGCTGACTCTCTTTGTGGTACCCAGCATCTACCTCATCATCAGCCCTGTGGCCGAGAAAGCCACCCGGTGGGTCACCGGCGCTGCCGGTGGCGTTGAAGAGTAAAAAGCTATCTACTTCGCACCTCTACACAGAGGGCCGTGATATTGTCGGGGCCGCCGAGATGATTGGTCTCGGCCACGATCGCCTGGCAGCCGTCGTTCCAGTCCGGGCGGTGCTGCACCAGAAGCTCCCCCAATTTATCGACCCCCAAAACATCATGAACTCCGTCCGTGGTCATGATGAAGAGGTCTCCGTTCTGCAAGGGCGCCGAATCCACGTCGACGTCCACCACGTAGCGGGAGCCCACGGCCCGGGTGAGAACATTTTTGTAGGGAAAATTCTCGGTAAATTGGGCCGACTCCTCCTCGGTGAAGTCCTGGCGATCCAGGGTCTGCTCCAGAAGAGAGTGATCTCGGGTCAGGGGCTGTAGATCGTCTGTGCGAAGTCGGTAGAGGCGGCTATCCCCGACGTGGCCCCAATAGGCGTGATCTCCGCAAAACGTCAGCGCCACCACGGTGGTCCCCATTCCCTGGCGGGCGGGATTTTCGACGGCCTCCTGAAAGACGGAGGCGT
Source organism: Myxococcales bacterium (assembly GCA_007120615.1). Lineage (GTDB taxonomy): Bacteria > Myxococcota_A > Bradymonadia > Bradymonadales > Bradymonadaceae > SKNI01. The sequence continues at coordinate 3,043 of SKNI01000639.1, forward strand.
TGGCGATCTTTATGGCCTGCACCAGATGTTGTTGCAGGGATTGTTGCAGTCCGGTCTCCGGGCCCAGCCGTCTGGGAAGATCGGCCTCATCGAAATAGGCCGCCACCGTCTCGCAGGTCATCCGGGAGGCCACCTCCCCCGATGAATGCCCGCCCATCCCATCGGCGATCACAAAGAGCTGGCGGTCGGGGTGAAGCAGATAATAATCCTCGTTGGCCTCCCGCTTTCGACCGACGTCGCTTATCGCCGTGTAGTGAAATTCCCATCGCTGACCGGCGACGGACCGCAATCGGGTATGAGCGTGCTGGCGAGCTTGAGAGGTATGCATTGTGCGGCCTCCGGGCCTTTAGGAGGAGCAATCCGCACGCAGCACTAGCAGCCGACGAGGCAGGCAGTCGTCCCCCTTTTCTCTTGTTGTGGTTGCCGATCCAGACGGCTCATCGAAAACTAAGAACTCAAACGTCGGCGGCCAGTGTCGGATCACACCCACCGTTGACGTCACAAGCTACTTGGGCCTACCATCCGCCACTTAGAATCGCCGTCCCCGGCCTGCCGCCACCATCTCCATTTTCAACTCGGACCTCCCATGCGCCACTTTTTGACCACCGCCGACTGGAGTCGCGACGACCTCCAGGCCATCCTCGATGACGCCGTTGGCCTCAAGAAAGAGCCTCTTCAGCCGCGACTGAAGGGAAAGAGCGTCGCTCTGATCTTCTTTAATCCCTCTCTTCGGACCCGCTCTTCCTTTGATATCGGGGCCTTTGAACTGGGCGCTCACGCCGTGGTCTTAGAACCCGGCAAGGGCTCCTGGCCCATCGAATTTGAGATGGGTGCCGTCATGAACCAGGGACCCGAGGAGCATGTCCGGGAGGCCGCCCGGGTCCTGTCGCGCTACGCCGACATCATCGCCGTTCGGGCGTTTCCCAAGTTCGAGGACTGGCAGATCGACCGGCAAGACCGCGTGATTCGAGCCTTTGCCGAGCACGCCACGGTCCCGGTTATCAATATGGAGACCATCACCCATCCCTGTCAGGAGCTGGCTCATATGATGGCTGTGCAGGATCGACTGGGAGAAGTGGACGGAAAGAAATTCGTCCTCACCTGGACCTATCACCCCAAGCCGTTGAATACGGCGGTGGCCAATTCGGCGCTCCTCATCGCCTCAAAATTCGGGATGGACGTCACTCTTTTATGTCCCAACCGGGATTATCTGCTGGACGAGCGCTATATGAATCTGGCCAGAGATTATACCAGCGCTCAAGGCCGAGGGCTGACGGTGACCCACGACATCGAGGAGGCCTACGACGGAGCAAACGTGGTCTACGCTAAATCCTGGGGCGCTCTGCCCTATTTCGGACGCTGGGAAGAGGAGAAGCCCCTTCGCGATGCCCACAAGCATTTTATCGTGGACGCCGAAAAAATGGCCCGAACCGACGACGGACTCTTTAGCCATTGCCTGCCCTGTCGACGAAACGTAAAAGTCACCGACGAGGTCATCGACGGGCCGAACTCCCTGGTGATCGAGGAGGCCGAAAATCGCCTCCACGTCCAGAAAGCCCTGATGAGCACGCTCGTCAACGATTAAACACTTTTAGCCCGCAACACGGAGCAACACCATGACTGATCAAAACCCAGACAATACCGTAGTACTGGCCTTCTCCGGAGGCCTGGACACCAGCTTCTGTGTGCCCTACCTCAAAGAAAAAGGCCTGAAGGTGGTCACCCTTTTTGTGGACACCGGCGGCGTAGACGATGAGGAGCGAAAGTTTATCGAGGGGAGAGCCCGGGAGTTGGGAGCGGCCGAGCATCACACCGTCGACGGCGGAGACGATATCTGGGAAGAAGTGGTCATTCCCCTGATCCAGGGCGGCCAGATCTATCAGAACCAATATCCCCTGCTCTGCTCGGATCGATATATCATCGTTCGAAAAGGCCTGGAGCTATGCCGCAAGCTGGGGACCAGAAAATTCGCCCACGGCTGCACGGGAATGGGCAACGATCAGGTCCGATTTGATCTGACTGTAAAAACTCTGGGTGATTTCGAGATCATCGCCCCGATCCGAGAGATTCAACAGGAGCACGACAACGTCCGGGACTACGAGCAGGCTTATCTCGAGGAGAGAGGTTTTGGAACCCGGGCAAAATTTACCCGGTACACGATCAACGAGAACCTCCTGGGCGTGACCACCTCCGGCTCGGAAATCGACGAGTGGAAAGCACCGGGAGAGGCGACCTATCAATTGACCGCTCCCCGCGCCGAGTGGCCCGATGAGCCCCTTCAGACGAAAATCACCTTTGAAAAAGGGG
>SKNI01000436.1 GCA_007120615.1 Myxococcales bacterium
CACCTGGGCTGGGCCGCCAAAGGTCTGGGCAATAAAATTACCCGGATGCTGGAGGAGGCGCAGAAACCGGAGAATCTTCGGGTCTTCCTCAAGCAGATTTATCACAACGAAGAGGTCCAGGAAGAAATCAAGAATATGGATGACGACGATATTCTTGAGTTCGCCCGGTCGATTCGAGAGGGTGCCCATATGGCGACGCCGGTCTTCGACGGAGCTCCCGAGAATGAAATTCAGGAGATGTTGGAGTTGGCGGAGGTCGATATCAGCGGCCAGTCCGTGTTGTTTGACGGGCGAACCGGTGAGGCCTTCCAGAGTCCGGTTACGGTGGGTGTGATGTATATGCTCAAATTGCATCACCTGGCCGATGATAAGATTCACGCTCGTTCCATCGGACCTTATAGTCTGGTCACCCAGCAGCCGCTCGGTGGTAAGGCTCAATTCGGTGGTCAGCGTCTCGGAGAGATGGAGGTCTGGGCCATTGAGGCTTATGGCGCCGCTCATACCCTGCAGGAGTTCTTGACCGTGAAGAGCGATGATGTGCAGGGCCGGACGAGGATTTACGAGTCCATCGTCAAGGGCGACTTCTCGCTCGACCCGGGTCTCCCGGAGAGCTTTAACGTCCTGATCAAAGAACTCCACTCGCTTTGTCTCAACGTCGAATTGCTCGAAGACGTGGCCTAAAGCAGTGCCGGGTCGCTCGAAGTGTCGAGCGACCCGGACCTTGATTCCCCCAGTGCTACCTCTTGAGTCCCCGAAGGAGGGTACCCTTGAAAGATATCTTCAGCTTCTTCGAAAAGCCCAAAGATCCATTGAGCTTTTCCGCAATTCGAATTGGAATCGCCAGTCCCGAAAAGATCCGGGAGTGGAGCCACGGCGAGGTCAAAAAGCCTGAAACCATCAACTATCGGACCTTTAAGCCCGAGCGCGATGGTCTCTTCTGTGCCAAGATCTTCGGTCCGGTTAAAGATTATGAGTGCATCTGCGGCAAATATAAGCGCATGAAGCACCGGGGCGTGGTCTGTGAGAAATGCGGCGTCGAGGTCATTCAATCCAAGGTTCGTCGAGAACGGCTGGGTCATATCAACCTGGCGACTCCGGCGGCCCATATTTGGTTTTTGAAGAGTCTTCCGTCACGAATCGGAAACCTCCTCGATATCACGCTCAAAGACCTGGAGAAGGTCCTGTACTGCGTGGCCTATATCGTGACCAAGCCGGGCAAGACCCCGCTGGCGAAGGGAGAAGTCCTCTCCGAGCCGAAGTTCATGCAATATCTGGAAGAATACGGCGATGTATTCGAAGCTCGTATGGGCGCCGATGCCATCAAAGATCTACTCGCCGATATGGACATCCTTCGGATCTCCGAAGAATTGCGCGCGGAGATGAAAGAGGCCACCAGTAAGGCGAAGCGAAAGCGAATCGCCAAGCGGCTGAAGATCGTGGAAGCCATTCGGGACTCCAAGAATCTTGCGGAGTGGCTGATTCTGGACGTTATCCCGGTCCTCCCCCCCGATCTGCGACCTCTGGTACCGCTGGACGGCGGCCGATTTGCGACCTCCGACCTCAACGATCTTTATCGTCGGGTCATCAACCGCAACAACCGACTCAAGCGCCTTCTCGATCTGCACGCTCCGGAGATCATCATTCGCAACGAGAAGCGAATGCTTCAGGAAGCGGTGGATGCCCTCTTTGATAACGGGCGTCGAGGAAAGACGATCACCGGTCCCAATAAGCGGCCGCTGAAGTCTCTCTCCGATATGATCAAAGGAAAGCAGGGTCGTTTCCGACAGAATTTGCTCGGAAAACGGGTGGATTACTCCGGTCGTTCCGTCATCGTTGCCGGGCCCAGTTTGAAACTTCACCAGTGCGGTCTTCCCAAGAAGATGGCTCTGGAGCTCTTCAAGCCCTTTATCTACAACCGGCTGGAAGAAAAGGGCTATGTGACGACCATCAAATCGGCCAAGAAATTGGTGGAGAAGGAAGTCTCCGAGGTATGGGACGTTCTCGACGAGGTGATCAAGGAGCATCCGGTGCTGTTGAACCGGGCGCCCACCCTTCACCGTCTCGGGATTCAGGCCTTTGAGCCGGTTCTGATCGAGGGCAAAGCGATTCAGATTCATCCTCTGGTCTGCACGGCTTATAATGCCGACTTTGACGGTGACCAGATGGCGGTCCACGTACCGCTTTCGCTGGAAGCTCAGATGGAAGCCCGAGTCCTTCTGTTGAGCACCAATAATATCTTATCGCCGGCCAACGGCGGCCCGATCATCGTGCCCAGTCAGGATATCGTTCTGGGCTGCTATTTTATGACCAGCGTGCGACCGTATGCGCCGGGATATTATAAGCCCGCCACCGAAGATCAACCGGCCCAGGGCGTGTACGCCAACTTCGAAGAAGTTCGAATGGCCTATGACGCCGGGCGACTCGACCTTCTGGCCGAGATTCGCGTGCGGCATGAAGGCGAGATGGTGGAGACGACCTGTGGGAGGGTGATCTTTTATGAGATCCTTCCCAGCGAGGTTCCCTTCGCGCTGGTCAATCGGCCGATGGGCAAAAAGCAGCTCTCGTCGGTGATCGACACCTGTTATCGAATGGCTGGAAATAAGATGACCGTTCTGGTGGCCGATGCCATTCGAACGATCGGATATACCTACGCCACCAAAGCCGGAATTTCGATCTCCGTTGGTGATATGCTGATTCCCAAGCAGAAGTGGGACATGGTCGATGCGGCTCGTGATGAAGTCGCCGAGATCGAGAATCAGTATACCGAAGGTCTGATCACGGATGGAGAGCGCTATAATAAAGTGGTCGACATCTGGGCAAATACCACCGAAGAGGTGGCCCAGCAGATGACCAAGGATATCTCCACCCAGGAGTTTACGAACCCCGATACCAAAGAAACACATATCGGGAAGTCGTTCAATCCGGTCTATTTGATGGCCGACTCCGGGGCTCGAGGCTCGGCGCAGCAGATGCGTCAGCTGTCCGGGATGCGAGGTCTGATGGCCAAGCCGTCGGGAGCGATCATTGAGACGCCGATTATGGCCAACTTCCGAGAAGGGCTGACGGTGCTGGAGTATTTCATCTCCACTCACGGTGCTCGAAAGGGCCTTGCCGATACGGCGTTGAAGACCGCCGGTTCCGGGTATCTGACCCGTCGACTGGTAGACGTGGCCAACGATTGCGTGGTCGTGGAATTCGATTGTGGAACCCTCGATGGCATCGATCTGACCGCACTTTATGAGGGCGGTGAGGTGATCGAGGCGTTGAGCGATCGAGTTCTGGGTCGAGTGGCCCTGGAGCCGGTCTTTGACCAGAACGATGATATCATCGTGGAGGCCAACGACCCCGTCGATGAAGAGAAAGCGGAGCTTATCGCCAACTCCGGTATTGAACGGGTACGAGTGCGCTCGACGTTGACCTGCCAGACTCGAAATGGAGTCTGTGCTCGTTGTTACGGACGAGATCTCTCGCGAGGTCGCCTGGTCAATGTGGGCGAAGCGGTGGGAACGATCGCCGCCCAGTCCATCGGAGAGCCCGGCACGCAGTTGACGATGCGGACCTTCCACATTGGTGGTGTCGGCTCGCTGGCTGTTGAGCAGTCGGCACACGAGGTTCGCTTCAGCGGTAAGATCAAACTTCAGGACGTCAAACTCGTGGAGCGAGACGAAGCCGGCAAGAAGGTCAATATCGTGATGACCCGTAACGGCGAGGTCTCCGTGGTCGACGATGACGGCCGCGAGCGGGAGCGCTATCCCCTGGTCTACGGAGCCCGTCTTTATTACAGCGAGGGCGACGATATCGAGCAAGGGGCAACCCTTGCGGAATGGGAACCCTTCGCCACTCCTGTTCTCACCGATACCGGTGGTGTGGTCAAATTCGAAGGAATCCTGGAGGGAATCTCCATGGAGGAGCGAGTCGATGAGAATACGGGTCTTTCTCGTAAGGTCATCATCGAGAGCCGCGACTCCTCGGTTCGACCGAAGATCACGATTCGGGAAGACAAAAAAGACGGCAAGGTCCTTACCAGTCAGTTTCTGACGGTGGGAGCGGCGATCTTTGTCAACGAAGGCGAGTCCGTCGACCCCGGTCAGATCGTGGCCAAGATTCCTCGCGAGACCACCAAGAATAAAGATATCACCGGTGGTCTTCCCCGGGTTGCCGAGCTGTTTGAAGCTCGAAAGCCCAAGGAACAGGCGATCATTACCGAGATTGGCGGGATCATCTCCTACGGTCGGGAGACCAAAGGAAAGCGTACCGTTGTCGTGACCCCCGATGTGGGTGATCCGAAGTCCTATAAGATTCCCAAGAGCAAGCATATTACGGTGCTCGAAGGTGATCGAGTCCGCGCCGGTGAGGCGTTGATGGAGGGTTCGGAGAATCCCCACGATATTCTTCGGGTCAAAGGTCGAAAAGATCTGGCCAAATATCTGGTCGACGAGATTCAAGAGGTCTATCGTCTTCAGGGGGTGGCCATCAATGACAAGCATATCGAAGTCATTGTGCGTCAGATGTTGCGTAAGGTCCGAATTGTGGAGGTTGGCGATAGTGATTATCTCACCGACGAGCACGTGGACCGATCGCACTTTGAAGAAGTCAACTTCAAGCTCGTGGAGAAGGGTGCGCGGCCGGCAGTGGCTCAGGATTTGTTGCTGGGTATCACCAAGGCTTCGTTGTCCACCGAGAGCTTTATCTCGGCGTCCAGCTTCCAGGAGACCACCAAGGTGTTGACCGAGGCCGCCCTGGCCAGCAAGGTCGATTATCTGCAGGGGCTCAAGGAGAACGTCATCATGGGTCGACTCGTGCCGGCCGGTACGGGAGCCACCCAATATCAGAAGCTTCGCCATCGCGTGGAGCCGCCGGAGGAGTTACCGGAAGCGATCAAGCAGCGCTTTGGTACTCTCGATGAAGAGATCGCCGCCGGTGAATAAGAAGCGCCGGGTGAGGTGAACGAAACAAAGAACGCCACCGGCCTGTTGACAGGTTGGTGGCGTTTTGCGTTGTGGAAGCGTGAGACTCCTGATTTGCTTCGAGCGATAAATTTCTTAGCTTGAGATCAGGTGAGTAAGGTGAGTCCGGTGGGTTTGTTTCAGGGAGGTCAACGAGATGAGTGAAGACGGTGATGACTTGAGCGACGACGAATATGCGGCGTTACTGCGGGAGTTGGAGGGGCGGGCCTCGGGAAGTGAGAAATCGGCCGGGAAGAATAAGAAGAAGAAGTCTCGAAAGAAGGCTTCTGTCGAGGACGACGCCGAAGTAGAGGATATCGATGCGTTTTTAAAGAGTCTGGAGGAGGACGCGGATTCGGGCAGCTCCACGGCCACCGATACTCGATCTGCCGAGGAAGACGA